>JAYTUF010000465.1:0-6516 GCA_043744755.1 Anatilimnocola sp. | reverse complement strand
GGGGTCGATTGCGGAACTGCACGGCTTTCTTGTGGCAGCGCTGGGAGAAGGAGTTAGTGGCTTCGTGATTGCCAATGTTGATCAATCCGCGCGAGAGTCTGCCCAGCAGCAAGGCCAGAACTGCTGCGAGCGCATTACCGCTTTGCGACAAAGCTTTGACAATGATATTACGCTCGTCGCCGCAGCCGGCATTCATTCCCCGGCCGATGCCATCGAAGCCTGGCGCGCAGGAGCGACGCTGGTACAAGTCGATACGGGTTTGATCTTCGCGGGACCGGGCTTGCCGAAACGAATCAATGAGGCGCGGCGGTTCTATCAAGCGAAATCGCAGCTCAAAACCCCTCACCCCAACCCTCTCCCCGGCGTACCGAGGAGAGGGAGTACGGAGATTTCCTGCCCCCCTGCCCTGCCCTCTCACACCGCAGCCCGCGCTGTCGAGCAAGCCTGGTTCTGGCTGCTGCTGCTCGGCCTCTCCATGGGCGGCGGCGGACTCATTGCCTGGGCAATTGCCGCGACGCGCGTCGTGCTGCCTTATGACGAAGCCTATCTGGAAATGACCCGCGAGCAGATCGCGGCCATCAATCCCCGGCTGCTCTTGTTCATGGCCCATGACCGGATCACACTCGCTGGCACCATGCTCGCCATCGGTGTCTTCTATTCGTTCCTGGCCTGGCATGGCGTGCGACGCGGCGCGCACTGGGCCTGGCTGACGATTCTCGCCTCCGCTCTCTCCGGATTTGCGAGCTTCTTTCTGTTTTTGTTCTTCGGCTACTTCGATCCGTTTCACGCGCTCGTCACGGCAATCCTGTTTCAACTGCTGCTCGCCGGCTGGCAAGGCAAGCTGGACGAGCCCGCGGTCCCGCAGTTCCCCAACCTGAGCGACACACTCGCCTGGCGGATGTGCCAATGGGGCCAATTGCTGTTCGTCGCTCAGGGCATCGGCCTGATCGTGGGCGGCTGCGTGATTTGCTACGTCGGCAGCACGACGGTCTTTGTTCACGAAGACCTCGAATTCATGCGAACCACCCGCGAAGGCCTGCTCGGCCTGCACCCCCGCCTGATCCCCGTCGTCGCCCACGACCGCGCCAGCTTCGGCGGCATGTTGATCGCCAACGGCCTGGCCATACTCCTCTCCGCCCTCTGGGGTTTCCGCCAAGGAGACGGCTGGCAGTGGTGGATGTACCTCCTCGCCGCGACGGTCGCGTATGGCTCGACAATGCTCGTGCATCTCAGCGTCGGCTACACCAGCCTCATGCATCTCACGCCCGCGGTCGTTGGCTTCGGAGGGGTGATCGTCGCGCTGATATTGAGTTACCCATACTTGATGGGTCTTGATGTCGAACACTACAAGCGCTGGCGAGCGCTGCTGCATTAGTAGGCCGGAACAAGGTACTCCGCAGTTCCGGCTGAATCTCGCAAGTCCTGCCGGAACTGCGCGAGTACGCTTGTTGCCGGCCTACGAAACTGTTGAGTTAGGATCGCCAACAATGAACCTTTGCGTTTGGCAAAATCAGCCGCCACGCGATTATTGATGGCTGACCTTTTTTCAGCACCAACGGTGCGATCTATGCCAGCCGTGGGCGCAGCCCACGGTTTTCGTCACGAATAGTCATCGAAGGGCTGAAGGCCCGCTCTATGGACGCTCTATGGACGCTCGATAGCGCGGGCCTTCAGCCCTTCGATTCCCTGATTGCCGTGTTTCCTAGGCCTACAGCCTAGGCTGACATAGCGCGCACCGTTGGTGCTTAAAGGCATGTTCGCAAACCACCGAGTCTCAAAGGCTGGTGTGAACGATTGCCATGATGGCAACTACTCGCATGGCGGCAAACCATATTCCTTGCGAATGTCATTCACATCGATAAGCAGGCCTGCATCCGCCTCAGCGATGCCGGCGTCAATGCACTGCCGGACATAGATGCCATACATCACGTCATCCCAACTCGCGCCGGCTGGGAGTGAATCGATAAGTCGATGTGCGGCTGCTCGGACGTCCCCCAAAACTGGCGTGACGGGAGGTGTGCTCGACATTGGACGGCCTCGCATGCGATGCAAAGAAACTGGGGCGATTAGGGTTTCCAACAGGTCTTTGGGCGGACCACAATCGCCACTCATGCAGCTTCCGCCGGACCTTGCGGTTTTGGCGGCATCGTCTGCAGCAGCGCCTTGAGCACGGCATTGACCGTCTCGGACCCGGCGAAGGCGGCGGCCACTTCAGGTTCGAGAACGACAAGTCGGCCACCTTTTTTCATTTGGGCCGCGAACCGGTTGGGCTTGGCCTGTTGATAGTCGAATTGATAATCGTCGCGCAGTTCGTCACTCATCATCCACCTCCTAACGGGTTTTCTTCGTGATTGCGTCGTTCACGCACACTAGCCACTCGAGCGCTGATGATTCGCACGTTCCCGTCCCGCTCCGTAAAACTCACGATCAACAACCGATTTCGTTCTGAATATCCGACGAGGATTTCTCGCTCCTCTTCGTCGGAATGCTCGGGGTCAGGAAAAATCGCTGCCAGCGGATCGGCAAACGCCGATGACGCCTCACCGAATGAAACCCCATGCTTCCGAACATTGGCTTCCGCCTTTGCGTCATCCCACTCAAACTCCATCTTAACCTCTGCTGTTGGGACTGACGAACTTTCGACACCGCTAAATCTTATCGCGTCTGCAAACGGATGTGAACGGCGAACGAAACTCACATTGCGATTCGCCATCGCGAGGCAGTAGGATGCTGCCGTTCGAGGAAGCTTTTGCTCAGGGAGGTGGTCATGCGGTACGCGGTGATTCGATGGGCGTTGTTGTTCTCTTGCTGGGTCTCACTCGTTACCGCCGCCGACAAGCCATCCCCGGAGCAGATTCGCGCCTGGCGGGCGGAAGGTCCGGGGGCCGTTGATCGGTTGATGGTTGAGCGGGAGAAACTGGTTGCGGCAGCGAAGGCGGTTCCGGGGAACGAAACCTATTCGTTCGACGCAAGGTTCGTCGAGGAGAACGTTGCTCAGCGTGCAGCCTGGGAACGGGTCTACGCGATCAACGAAACCATCGATGCCGTCGCCGCGGCCCGTTACTCGCACGAATCGGGACTGTATTGGTACACCGACGAAGCGGAAGCCAACCGGGTGGCCAAAGCGCAAGGCAAACCGATTCTAGCCCTGCGCTTGCTGGGCAATCTCAACGAAGAATTGAGCTGCGCGAACAGTCGCTACTTCCGCATCCTGCTCTATCCCGATGACAAGGTTCGCCAACTGTTGCACGACAAGTTCATTCTCACCTGGAAATCCGTCCGCCCGGTGCCGAAGATCACGATCGATCTGGGCGACGGCAGAAAGGTGGAACGAACGATCACCGGCAACAGCGTGCATTATGTCGTGCTGCCCAGCGGCGAGGTTGTGGATGTGTTCCCGGGTCTCTACGGTCCGGTGCCGTTTTGCGAACGGTTGGTGAAAGCGCACGCGGTAGCAGTGGCGGCGATGCGATCTCACGATTCGGAAGTGCCATTGATGGAATATCGCAAGCAACAGATTGCTGCTCTGGAAAAAGCGTGGCAGGCGGATGTTGCGAAGTATGAGGAGTTGATGCGGCAGCCGCGGAAGAAATGGGAATACACCGAACACGTGGGCCTTGCGCCGCAACCGCTACCTGGTTTCTGGGGTGTGGCGGGGGAGTTCCATCCCGAATATGCGGAACTGAGTAAGGCGACATTAGATCTGATAAAGCACGAAGCGGTCCTTGGTTACTACGAGAAGATATCTCCCGAGGGTCCGCGGATTGCAACTCAACATGGAGTTCGAGTTCGGTCAATTCAAGCCTTTCTCAAGGGCGGAGATGAGGCAATCATGGGCATGCTTCTAAACTGTGTTGAGCCGGCCTTGTGTTCCGACACTCTCCAAAACGAGTATTGCGGCCGATACGTTGCGCTGCAGTGGCTGAAAGATACGCCTCAAGAGCCTTTGGTCGAATTGAACAAGAATGTCTATCGATACATTTTCGCGTATGAGCCGCACGACCCTTGGATTGGCCTAGCGCAATTGGGAAGCCTCACCGCCTTGCCGAAAGATCGCGGCTTGATCCGGGAAGCTCGGGCCAAAGAATGACGGCCTGGAGGGTCCGCGATTCCGGTACACCACTGGGTTCGCAGTGCAGCAAAGTGACGAGTTGAAAAACTCGGGTACTTTTTCACCGCAAGTTCGCGCCGTTGCCGGGTTTTAGCAACTTGGGCGGTGAAAAACTGAGGGCGTTGTTCATCGAAGGGGATGAAAACGAGAAGTGGTTTTTGGGTGGGAACGTGGACTTGCCGAAAACCCCTCACCCCAACCCTCTCCCCGGCGTACCGAGGAGAGGGAGTCAGACGTTGCTGCGCAACTCCTTACTTCAAGACACCAGCCGGCTTCTGCGCCGTGCGTTGCTGCGGGGCGCTGGCGACGTAGAGGGCGGGGTCGTCGATGATCCACGGCGTGGAGAGTGAGCGGCCGTCGTCGATGTTCATGATGTTGAAGAAGTAGGCCATGAACGTGTGGGCTCGCCAGTTGTAGCTGTGCCAACTGCCGAGGTGGTCTTTGGCCGTGAGGTCTTCGACGCCGGCCTTCGAGAAGAAGTGGCAGCGGCCATCGGGCGTGAAGCTCATGCCCATCGTGATCCAGCTCTCGCATTCATACACGGGGCCGGGCAGGTCGCGGCCCCATTCGTCGCCGCGGATGCGGGCGCGGACGAAGGAGTGCTTTTCGCTGTCCTTCAAATCGAACTGCTGTTCCAGGAAAATGCCCGGCCAGAATTCGTCGCTCTTCCCTTTGGGCGTGTGACCCATCAGGCCGGCGCGAAAGCCGAACGTGTAGTCGTACCGCATTTCCCATTTGTCAGCCGCGGGGACATAGACGCGGGTCGTGATGTTCGGCGTCCACGAGCAGGGAAGCTCACTGCCGAACCGCCCCTTCACATCTTGCAGCAGGTCGTCTTGCTGGTCCTGGCCCGAGAGTCGGCCAGGAACGCCGGAGTACAGCGTCTGCATCAGCATCGCGCCTTTACTGCCAGCGATGCCGCCTTTGGGCGTCGGCACTCGCTTCACAATATCCGGCGTACCGCGCTTGGCGGCTTCGACCCAGAGTTGATTCTTGCTGATGCCGCCAGGGGCGCGGATGTTCTCGTCGATGTTGTAGCTGCTCTTGGGATGCTGCGGATAAAAGGCCCAGTCGTCCGCTTCAAAGTCATCGCCCGTCCGCGGCACCCTCTGGCCAGTGCCGGGAACGACCACGCCGCGGAGTGACTGCTGCGGAATCGCAGTCCCGACCGCGAGCCGCGGTTCTCCGGAAGCGATGCCGCCGCAAGCAAGTGCAGCTGCGGAACCCAGCAAAAAATGACGACGGGAGACGGGCGAGGGCATAAGCGTCCATCCTCTGGAGAGGGCGATGATGGCGGGCGGGTGGCAAACCGTGCGAGATGGGTAGATTGCCGGCAGGAGCGGAATGATCCGCAGCACACGACTTATCGGAACGATTCGGGATCGGTCTTGCGGCTTTTAACGCCAGGCGGCAGGGCTTGCCGCGCGGGGGTCATAACCACACAAGCCTGAAGCGCAAGCGAAGGATTTGCGGTGCGCTCCTTCGCTTGCGCTTCAGGCTTCCTCGCCCCGCAGGCATGGTCGATTTGCTGCCTGTCCGATAGATTGGGGGATTAAGAGTCTCGCTGGTAAATGAGTTGCATATGAAACGTCGTCCGAAGAATTCCCCTAGACCGCAAACTCGCTCGCGAAGCTCGGGTGGAGAAAAACGCGACGGCGAGCAGGAAACCGCCAGTGCCCAGCGCTTGCAAAAGGTGCTGGCAGCTGCCGGTGTTGCCAGCCGGCGCGATTGCGAAGAGCTGATCCGCGAAGGGCGGGTCGAGGTCGATCGCAAAGTCGTGACCGAAATGGGCACCCGCGTTGATCCGGTCGCTCAGGAGATTCGCGTCGATGGCGAATCGCTCCGCAAGCCGAAGCGGGTCTATTTCGCGCTCAACAAACCCGAGGATGTGGTCTGCACCAATCACGATCCGTCCGGCCGCACGCGGGTGATTGATCTGGTCCCCAGCGACGAACGGGTGTTCGCCGTCGGGCGGTTGGATCGCGCCAGCGAAGGCTTGATCCTCGTCACCAACGATGGCCTGTTTGCGAACCACATCACGCATCCGCGCTACGGCGTGGAGAAGACTTACCTGGTTCGCGTTTCCGGTCGTCCAGGCCCAGAAGAACTCGCCAAGCTCCGCCGCGGCGTGCATTTGGCCGAAGGGTTTTGCAAAGTTGAATCGGTGGTCGTCAAAAGCCGGCACAAGCAAAGCAGCGACTTGCTGATTGTGCTGGACGAAGGCCGCAACCGCGAAATCCGCCGCGTGCTGGCCAAGGTGGGGCACAAGGTGGTGAAGCTCAAGCGGATCTCGATCGGTGGGCTGAAGCTGGGCACGCTCGAAATCGGCGAATGGCGAAAGCTCACGCCAACCGAGATCGAATCGCTGCTCACGATCTCGCGGCAGAAGCGCGAGAAGAAAAAAA
>JAYTUF010000464.1:0-6520 GCA_043744755.1 Anatilimnocola sp. | reverse complement strand
TTGGTCCGATAAGGAACCATAAAGCCCTGCGGTGTTTCGACATAACGGGCCGCCGCGGGCTTCGTCTTGGAAATCCCTAGTACGGCGCCGTTATCTTGCGCAAATGAAATCGATTGCAAGATGAGTACGACGCATAACGATTGATAGGCAGTAGATGACATGATGTTTCGTTTAACGGTTTGTCGAGGCATTTTGAAGCGATCAAGCCAACGCGGCATTGTAATCAACTAGGGACCAGGCGTGGCCGGGGTTGCTCGCGCCTGGCTAACCAGGTCCGCCGCCCAGGGCTTGTCGCCGAACAGCGTCACAATGCTGCGGCGGATGGCTGCCGCTTCGGCGGGTTGTTCGGCGGCGAGTTTTTCAGCACGTTCAAGTTGGCGGCGAATCAGCAGTCGTTGTTGCTGCTGTGTCTTTTCTACCAGGGCCGTTAACGACTCAATCTGCTTCTTGGCCAGTTGCAGGCATTGCTCAGCCGCCCGTTGCTCGGGGGGCGTCGCGGCAGGGTCACGGTCTTCGGCCAGCAGTTGCACGATGGCTTCAAACTGCGGCAGCGCCGTCGCGGGATCAGCCGTCGAGTTGCGCTGGGCTTGCAGATACAGCCGCTCGATGGGCAGCAGTCCTTGCTCCTCGCTGGAGCGTCGCGCCCGGCGTTCAAAGTTCCGTTGTAGCCGATACAGCTCAAGTTCCTGAACATAAGACCGCATTTGCTCAGCGCGGGGATCGTCGGAGTGACGCATTAGAAATTTCGTAAGGTCGCTTTCGACCTCTAGCAATCCGTCCGTCCCTTTTTGATCTACCGCCGATTGAATGGTCTTCGCCAGTTGATCAGCCGAGGGCTGGCGGGTCATGCCAAAGGCGATGAGCGCGAGGGCGAGCAACCCCGCGACCGCCACGCCAACGATCTTGACCCATTCGTAAGGATTCGAATCGCCCCCTTCTTGGTGCCCTTGCGCGCGGCGAAGTTCGGCGTCGCTCACGGTGGTGAAGTGCGTGGACTTGGGCGGCGGGCTGAGGGAGTATTCGTCTTTTTCGATTACATTCGTCGGCGCGGAAGGAGAAACCACGCCGCGCCCAGTCGCCTGCGTCGGCACGCCTGCGAGAGGACTGGGGTGCGGACCGGTGATGAGCGTCGGCATTTCACCGGAAACCAGTGATGGCTGCCCCGTCAACGCGGAGTTGCCCGCCGGTGAAATATCAACCGTCGCAGAGGAGTTGGAGGTGAGCGAAGTCGGCCGTCCACTGGTGCGAGGATCTTCGAGAGGTTGCAATTCGAAATCGGCATCATTGACATTCGGCAGCACAGCCGGCGATGGATCGATGCGAGTCTCGACGGAGAGAGCGTGCTCCAAAGCCTTCAACCGATTTGCCACGGCAATTGCCGTGGGAATGCGATGGGCCGGGTCCTTCTCTAACAATTGCAGCACAATCGCTTCGAGCTCCGCGGGCGTATCGGGCGCGAGCCGCCGCACGGCAACCGGCTTCTCCTGCATCAGATTCGTAATCACCTCGGTCAGCGACTTGCCCGCAAAAGGAGGACGCCCGACCAAGAGCGCATACAGGACGCTCCCCAGGCTATACAAGTCGCAGCGGCTCGTTACTTGCTTGCCGCGGGCCTGTTCAGGGCTCATGTAGTCGGCCGTGCCCATCACGCTGCCATCGGCGGTGACATGCGTGCCGCCATAGAGCCTGGCGATGCCAAAGTCGGTGAGCTTGATCTGATCATCTTCGGTCAGCAGCAGATTCGCCGGCTTGAGGTCGCGATGTACCACGCCCCGATCGTGGGCATGTTTCAGCGCGAGCCCAATCTGCACTCCGATGCGCGTCACTTCCCGCCACGTGAAGCGCCGCCCCGCAGCCAACTCGTCTTGCAGATTGCGGCCGGGCACATACTCCATCACATAATACAAATGCCCCTCTTCTTCGCCAAAGCCGTGCAGCTTGACGATATTGGGATGCAGGAGTTGCTTGAGCGTTTGCACTTCGGATTTGAAGCGCTCGCGAAAGACGGCATCGTCGGCCAGGTTAGGAGCCAACACCTTGACCGCGGCTCGTTCGCCCGTTTCGTCATGCACGCCGAGAAAAACCGCGCCCATGCCGCCGCGACCTAGCGTCTTTTCCAAGCGATAGGGGCCGAGTCGTTCCAATGCCATGCGTGCGATGTCCGAGGTGAGACCAGCGTGTTGAGCCAATCGAGAAAGCGCTTCTAAGTTCTAAGGAAGCGCTTTCCATTGTCCACCAAATCGGCTTTGCAGGCTACTCAACAATCGCAGCGCTAGTTTGCGTCGGAACGATTTTCTGCCGTGCGGCCGGATTTGCGGAGAGCAGCCGTTTGCAAGGCGGCGACCAGGCTCGCACTAACCGCGCACAGCAGGCTGATTGCCACGCCTCCCAGAGCCAGCCAGGAACCCGTTCGCGACCAGTAAAACACCAGGCCGGCAGCGACCAATACCGCCAATACCGTGTTGATTGTTTGCGCGGTCACGCGTTTCTGGCCGCGCCGCTGGTGATGCGATTCGATGGCGCCGCGGGCTGCTGAATTCGCCAGCTCGCGCATGGCGGCCAGGTTCGAGCTTAACTCCGGGGCCGGACTGCGCGGAGCCAATTCCTTCAGGCTCGTTAGCGGCGTGGAATCAGACAGTTTAGGGGCGGGTGGCGTTACGGGCGTGGCCGGTGCCTGCGATGTGCGATTCGCTGCCTGACCGGCAGCTTTGCGCGGCGCTGATTCAACCTCATCGCCAGGCCGCAGCCGCTGCATTAGTCGCGACATATAGGACTCAATGGAATCATCGGCGGAGTTGTCAGCTTTGGTACTGGGCGCCGACCACGTCGCGAGCGACGACAAATCTTCGCTCTCGGCTGCAGCGCCGCTGGTCGAAGTAGCAATCTGATCCTCGGCCAATGAATCGCCGACAATTGGCCCTTCCGGGCTGGCGCGACATATTCCCGTGCCGCCCGCTTCGACTTGATGAATCGAGCCAGGCAACTGATCCGCCTGGGCAGTCCCCTCTCCTTTCCAGACGCCGGCTTCGCGGAGGCGATCGAGCACACTGCTGACTGCCTGCGACTTTGTGGGCGCCTCCTCTTCTGCGCCTGGTTCCAGGCTAGTGGCAGAAGCAATGTTGACAGCGCCAGAGACGTTCGAATCGTTATCGTTTGCCGTTGCTGGCGCAGGTTCCCAGTTGGATTTCTCGCGCCGCATCACGCGCGCAATCCGCGCATCGAGCTGGCGATCGAACTCGTCGTCCTTTTCTGTCACGACGGCAGCAATTGGCGCGTCCAGCGAGCGGCTAACCATTGGATATTCGCTTGCGGGCTCGACACGTTCGATTACTGGCGAGGAGAGAGTTGGAATCGCTGGTTCGCGAAATTCCTCCGCGGACGAAAACGTGGCGGGGGAATCGTAGGAGAATTCCTGATCTTCGGCCGGAGCGGCGGGCGTGTGATACAGCGCGGCGACCTGATCGGCCATCGAGGCGAACGCCTCACTCTCCGATAGCGGATTCGACTCGCGCTCGAGCTCGATTTCCTCGGCGTACGAGCTGTCGTGATAATCGTCGAGAGCGGCGACCACGCTCGGCGGGGCCGATTCCTCGGACTTTTTTTGCAACTCAAGTGCCTTCTGTTTCAACGATTGCTTGAGTTCAAGCAACGACGCTTGAAATTGTTCCAGCTCGATTCGCTGACGAGCAACGATCGCCTGTTGCTCTTCGAGTTGGCCCTGTTGCAGCAAGATTCCTTCGGACTGAGCCTGCAGTTCCGCCTCGCGGGCCTGCAGCGCGGCGGATGTTGCGACCGGAACGAAGTCTCGGGGGGCGAGTAAACTGGGCACCGGCTCATGCATTTGCTCTTGCAATGCCGCCAGGTCTTGATTGTTGATGTTGATCGTGCTGCCGGCAAACTCGCCGCTCGGCTGCAAGCTGGACTGGGGAGCGCTAGGGGCCGCGGGTTCGCACGCAGCAGCCGCTGCCTGCTGGGCAGCGCTCAATTGCTGCTGAAGATCGGAAATGGCTGTTTCCAAATGCTGCAACCGATCCGTGGATTGCTGCTGTGCCACAGCGAGTTGTTCGCGATCCCGCTGCCAGGCCTGTTCCTGCTGCTGGAAACCGGAGACCGATTGCAGCAACTCTTCGCAGCGTCGCTTTCCGTCCTGAGCCGCGGTTTGCCAATGGGTCAATTGTTCTTGAGCTGCGCCTAACTGTTGCTGCTTTGATTCAATCTGGTCCAGCGACTCCGAAGTCGAAGTGCGGGCCTGCTGGTCCAGGTCCGTTAGCGATTCCGTCAACTGCGTGACTTGCAACTGCAGTTCCGCAACGCATTGGGCGAGCGAGTTTCGTTCCCGCTCCCAATCGGCACGCGCTTGTTCAAGCTGCTCTGCCGTGCTGCCTCGATCCAGCTGCAATTGCTCCATCGAGACCGTCATTTGCTGAAGTCGATTGTTCGCACCATGCTCGGCGACGAATAAGGCTTCCTGGCTTTGCTCAAGTTCCTGCAATCGCTGGTTGGCGTTACGCTCGGCCAGCAAGAGCGATTTTTGCCCCTGTTCCAACTCCGTTTGCAGCCGAGCGAGAGTTTGCTGTAGTGTTTGGCATTCTTGTTGCGAGCGGAGGTGTTCCTCGCTGCGAGTCACCAACTGGGCCTGCAACGCTTCGCAGCGGTCGCTGGCCGCCTTTCGTTCTTCGGTGGCAGCGGATTCGAGCCGGCTGCGAAACTCGGTCCAGTCCTGTTGTTGCCGCAGCATTTGCTCGCGGACGGCATCGCGCTCGTTCCGCGCCTGCTCAGCCTCCGCCAGCACTGCGACTTGCAATTGACCTGAGTTATCCCGTGCTTCGTGCAGTGCTTGTTCACTCTGTTTCACCCGCGAATTGAGCGCAGCAATATCCGCTTCCAGCCGTTTGCGGGCCTGGGTAAAGCCGTCTTGCTCTTCGTTCCACTGGCGCTCCCGGGTGGCAGATTCCTCGCGCAGGAGAGCGACTTGCGTTTGGGCTGCCGTTTTGACCTCCCTGAGCTGAGCTTGCCCACCGCGGCGGGCTTCGTCGAGTTGCGCTTGTGCGCGGGCCGTCTGTTCATCGAGCAACCGCTGATCGTCCTGCACTCGTTGGAACAGGTCATCGCGTTCCTGGCGAACGAGATCGAAGGCGTGAGACAGTTGCTCAATCTGCGAAGCTGCCGACTGGCGAGAATGCCCTTCGCTCTTGTTCATCGTTTCGAATGACAACTTGAGTGAATCGATTTCGCGGGTGAGCGCTTGCCGTTGCTGGCTGAGCGTCGTCAGTTCCGCCCGAAGTTGATCTTGGACGATGTTCGCAGCCTGGCGTTCGGCGGCCACCTCCTGTTCAGATTTCCTGGCAAGTTCCCCCGTCAGATTGGCTAGTTCCGTCTGCAACCGCTGCGCTGCAAGTTCTTCCCAGGCGGCGCGTTGCCGGGCGGCCGAATGTTGTTCGAGCGCGCGGCGTTTGGCTGCGGCGTCCAGTTCTTGTCGCAGTTGTTCGACGGTCTTCGCCAGTTGTTGACTCAAGCAATCGTCCGACGGGCGCTGCTGAGTTGGCAATGCCTGTTGGTTTAGTGAATTCAATTGCTCGCGTTGATTTGCGATGGTGGCTTGCAAGTTTGTCTGCTGCTCGCGTTCCTGCCGCAGAAAGTCAAACAGTTGCTTGCGACGCCGACGACGCACTGGGCGCGATGGCGATGTCGGCGTTGCGAGTTTGTTGAATGCCGAATGCGGGACAGGCAGCGGTTGCCGAAGTTCGCTCACGACCAACTGAATGGGCCCGATTTGCAGCGTATCGCCGGCGGCGAGGGAAGCTTCCGTAAAGCTGCGTTCATTGAGCTGCGCATCCGGCGACCAGCACCGGACAATCGATCCCATCGGACCACGCAGGATCAGCGCATGCACCGGCCGGATGCCGCGGGCGCGGAGCCGCAGCGTGCAGCCTGCCGCTGAGCCAATCAGGCACTTGGCGGCTGCTAGTCGCAGGACGCGGCCATCGTGCTCGCCGCCACGGATGGTCAGCACCAGGTCGCCGGCGGGGGTGCCCAGCAGACAAGTCTTCGGGATTTCGAGGGTGGGGTTCATCTTAGCCTGCATCGCTCTCGGGCCTTCAGGGGGAACTCAATGAGCCAAACTCAATTGGCCTGTGGGCATGTAGCTTGCAAACCACCTGTCGTCAAAAGCCCACACCCTTCCCAGGCGGGAAAGGCGGACGATCCGGCACGTTTTGCCGATTTTGACAAAAAAGGATTACAACCCGCGGCCGATTGTGCCGATTATCGCAGTGCGGCGGGGATTGCTGATCTGCCTTGCAGATGGCCACCGGTGTGGTGGCGTCATTTGCGGTGCGGCGGCAAGTGTCGATTTGACCGTGTGTCCGCATCATTGCCGATCGTTCGCGTTACAACCGCGTGACATTCGGCAGAACAGTTTGTGTGCTAAGCACTTAGGTCAATTTGGCGGGGTCGCTGCAAGGCACCTAAGTCCCTATTTTTGTCCCCAGCAGTAGCCGGGCTATGTACTATATTTCGG
>JAYTUF010000463.1:0-6523 GCA_043744755.1 Anatilimnocola sp. | reverse complement strand
TTGCACGAGTCGTGAGTTTGGTGCTGTCAAGTTGGTTGCTAAGGTTGGCGCTGAGTAGTCGGCGCTGAGCAGTCGGTGCTGAGCAGTCGGTGCGGAGCGTCTCCCTGCCGACTTTCTCACGCACTATTCTCGCCCGCTCGCTCCCCCGGTTGTGTGATTTCCCTGGGGATTTGCCGATTAGTATACATTCCAGCCGATCGGTCGAACTTCATGATCGCATTTCTGTCCCTTCTGGCGGGTTAAGAACAACAAAAATCCCCAATGTTTCAACGGCGGTAGCGGCAGTTAAAAGTAGCCCAGGGCTGCGCACTTGTGCGGATTGCGAAGCTCGCTAGGATCAGCCGCTGGGCGCTAGCCCCATGGCACTTACTTTGATGTTTTTTCTAAATCATGACGATGTTGGTACGACATTTGCGCATTCTCCTGACGTTTTGCACTTGGTTGCCAAAATGTCAGGAGGCGATGATGGCTGCGCAGACGCGGGTTACGGACGCGGAGTATACGTCCGCGGTGGAGTTGTTGTGTCAAAGACGATCCCGAAAGGTTGCGGAAGTACATCGTCGAAGGGCTGCAAAAGGCTGAACTCGAAAAATCACTCAGCGGCAAATCGTTCGGCGAGCTCATTAAAGCCGGCATCCCGCCCTGGTGATAAAGATTGTAGCCTCGGCTTGCGCCGGTCCCTCGTCGGTGCCCCGTAGCTCGCAGCCATGCTGCGAGCGAGGGTGGCGATTACATCGGCGGTTTGATCGTTGATTGTTATCGCCCGCAGCACGGCTGCAGGCTACGAACGAGAAGCCGGTCGTAAACTCGCGTAGACGTTATACGGGAATCCTTCGATCCATCATTCGCGCCGCATTGCCACATCCAAGCTGTTGGCCGTTTCTCTCACCACCAGTTTGAGGCCGCTGGTCCTGATGTCTCGATAGCGCTTCGGAATGTTGGAATACGGATCATGAGTGCTGTCGGGCGGCGATGCTTTGATCGGGCCCAGCGGATGATCCTGTATGGGTGGACTCACGCACACCTGATACTCGCCCAGCGGCAAGCCGTTGCCGTTCGCCATCTCCACATGAAACCGGCCCTGGTCATCCGCGGGAAGGCTCAGCATATGCACTCCTTTGGCATCGTTATGAAACAAAATCAACGCGCCGGGAACCGGCAGTCCATCACATGTAACCACGCCGTTCACAGGACCAAGAATCTCTTTGGGGCCACAGCCGGAAAGGAGCGCAACAGCGCTATAGATCGCAAAGATGGCCAAGTTCGGGAGAGGTTTCATTCAATCGTACTTAAGTTGCGTGTTGCCGTCGTCGCGATTGGCCAGGTTGTAGAGGACGGTCGTCGTATCGATGCCTTCGCGGAGGAACTTGACCGAGCCATCGGCGAACAGGACCATGGCCCCACCCGGGTGCGCCGATTGAATCGCCCGGTTCGGGCCGCAATTGCCGGGCACGCCAAACGCGAAGGCTGACTTTTCATTCAGCCGGTGAATGACGCAGGTGGTGTTGAACTGCCGCTGCCAGCCGTCGTTGCCTGGACCCATGCAAAAGCCATGGCCGCAATCGCTGCGGCAATCGACGCGCGGATTGCTTGCATCGCGGCAGAAATCAGATTGCTCGCCGACGGCGATCGTGTTCGACAGGCCGTCAGTAATCTCGCCACCCTTGACGGCAGTGTGCATGTTCAGTACGCCGCCGGCACAAATTCGGCCGTCAGCGCCGCCCGTCGAAGACTTGTTCGTCGCCGAGTCGTGATTGGTCGCGCCGCTGATGCCGGTATAGGTCGGGCTCGCGGTGCGGCCAAAGTCGTGCGTCGCGTTGTTCAGCACGACGCGATCGAGATTGCTCGACGGGCAATACATAAACTTGAACATCTTGTCCCGCAGCAAGTCGCGGTTAGCGGCATTGCCGCCGTACGAAGCGCCGCCGACCCAGCCGGTATACCCATTGGCGTTGCCCATCTGATCGAACTTATCGTAGACGGCCGTTTCTTCGGCGTAGGGCAGGATGCGGATCCACCACGAATGGCCATAGCCGCCGCCGCGGCCGTGAAGCCCGCCCGCGGGAAAGACCATCAGGGACGACTCGTAGTTATGCAGCGACAGGCCAACCTGGTGCAGGTTGTTGTTGCATTGCGTTCGCCGCGCTGCTTCGCGGGCGGCTTGCACGGCGGGGAGCAACAGCGCCACCAACACGCCGATGATCGCAATCACGACGAGCAGTTCGACCAGCGTGAAGCCGGGGCGTCGTTGAACTGAGGCTCTGATTTGTCGGTGAGCCGACATGGAATGATGCTCCCGCCTCGGATTGTCGGCTTTCGCTCTGCGAAAGCACGTTCTTTCGCGGAGCGCTTTCAGGAAGGAAACGACGACAATGATCGAAGCTAACCAGAAACACTGCCGTCCGCAAGGAACCGGGCTAACCACGCGGGGATTTCCCGCACGGAGGACAACACCCCCAGGCGGGGCAAACCCTCGAATTCCGCCAGTTCCGAGGGGCCGCTGAGAACGACCACGAAGGGAACTGCCGCTGCCTCAGCCGCTTGGGCATCGACCGGATGATCGCCGAAATAGATTGCTTGTTGCGCGGTGATATTGAGACGAAGCAGCGCTCGCAAGAGCGGTTCCGCCGCCGGCTTGTGCTCGCGGACGTCTTCTCCTCCAACGATCACGTCGACCAATGCCTGCGCGCCCTGATGGGCGAGAATGGTTTCGATCCGGTAGCGGTACTTGGTGCTGACGATGGCCAAGCGATAGCCGGTCTCGCGAAGATCCGCGAGAGTGGCCTGAACGCCGGGGAACAACATCGTCAAAGGCGCCATCACTTCGTCCGCGCGGCGGATGAAAGCCTGCGAGAACAAGGCGGCAATGTGCGGGTCGTCGATGCCCGTCAAACGCGCGAGAATCTCCGGCAGCGGATAGGCGACGCAACGCCGGATCGCTTGCTTCTCAGCGGCCGGCAGACCTAGTTGCACCAGCGCGTGATTCACGCACTCAATGGCGCCGGCCGAAGACTCCGCCAGCGTGAAATCGAAATCAAAGAGCAGGGCCCGCGCTGTAGTCATGCGATCCTAATGCTCATGCGCCCGATCATTGGCATGCAACTCCGCGTGTGCGGCGTCATCGTGCGGACGATTGTCGTGACCCTTGGCCGACGTCAGTTCCAGCGTATCGACGAATTTCACATTCGCGCACTCATCAATCTCGGCCGAGTGACAGGCCAGATGATCGGGCACAAAAAACCGGCAAGGCCCGCCGGCTTTCACGGAAAGCGGCTGCCCTGCCTGCTGATAGATCAAAAAAGCCTTCGCCCGCACGCCGTCGAGCGGGATGCTCGCATGGAAATTATCGGCCGTTGAATGCAGGCCCAGATACCGGGCCGAGGAATTCACCCGCGCGATTTGCAACAGGCCTGCGAGCGTCACCGCCGAGCCGCTGCGGCCACCGGCCAGTTGGCTGACGTTGGCGATTTGATATTGCGGATCAATGGCTGCCAGGTCGGCGAAGGTGAGTTCGCACGGCTGGGCGACATCGCCGTGGATGCGGAGGAGAGTTGTCTTCGTCATGCAGAAGCCTTGAGCATCGCGCGGGCGACTTCGCGGGCTTTGGTTAACGCTTCAGGGAGTTTTTCCGGGTGTTTGCCGCCGGCTTGGGCCAGGTCGGGTTTGCCACCGCCGCCGCCGCCCACGACGGGAGCGACATCGCGGACCCAGTTGCCAGCGGAGACGCCCTGGCTGACCAGATCCTTCGAGACGCCGGCGACGAGCACCACCTTGCCTTCACCCTCCGCAGTCGCAAGGAAGATCGCGCTGGGATTGACCTTCTGGCGAATCTGGTCGATCAGTTGCCGCATCAGGTTCGAGTTCGCGCCGGGCGCTTCGGCCACGATGACCGTCGTGCCGTTGACTTGCTCCGCGCTGCTCAGCAATGTTTCCGCCGAGAGCGAACCCGCTTCGCTGCGCGAAGCAATCTGCTGTTTCAGATCGGCCACTTCGGTCAGCAGCGCTTGCACCCGCGCGGGGGCATCGAACAAAGCGACATTCAGCAGCCGGGCGGTCTCGCGCAGCAGGCTCTTCCTTTCAGCGGTCGTCGGCGCGGCGCTCTTGTTAGAAACGGCAGTGTCCGTCAATGCCGCCGTCTTGCTGCCACTGGAAAGTTGCTTCCGCAGGTCGCGCACTTTCTGCACGAGGTTTCGCGCGGCATTCGCCACATCACCGACCTTCACGCCGAGTGACGACGCGATGGCAGCCAGCGATGTTTCCGTCTGCTGCTCGTGTACCTTGGCCTTCTCGCCCGTGAGCGCGGTGATGCGGCGCACGCCGGCGGCAACACCTTCCTCGGTGAGGATTTCAAAGGCGCCGACGTCGCGTGTGTTGTCGAGATGCGTGCCGCCGCACAACTCCCGGCTGAACTCGCCCATTGTCACCATGCGGGCCGGATCGGGATATTTTTCTCCGAACAGCATCATCGCGCCGGCGGTGCGGGCTTCGCTCAGAGGCACGAACTTCGCGGTGATTTTCTCCGCCGCGGCAACGTGCTCCGCGACATCGCGCTCGATGGCCTGCAGCTTCTCAGCACTCACCGGTTCGGGATTGCCGAAGTCGAACCGCAGCCAATCTTCTTCGACCTTCGACCCCATCTGATGAGCATCCTTGCCCAGTGACTTCTGCAGCGCATGGTGCATGATGTGCGTCGCCGAGTGAGCGCGGCGAATCCCCTGCCGGCGAGTCACATCCACCTTGGCTGTCACCTTCGCGCCGGCGGTCATCTTGCCCGACGTCAGATGGCCCAGATGCAGCAGCAGGTCGCCATCTTTGTGCGTATCGGTCACTTGAAACTTAAAGCCGCTGCCGACGATCTCTCCTTTGTCGCCGACCTGCCCACCGGACTCGCCATAAAAGGGGCTGCGGTCGAGAACAACCGTCACTAGTTTTTCATGTCCCACTTCGGTCAGTTCATCGCACAGATGATCGGCGGCGACAATGCCTTTGATCTCGGCCGGCGCTTCAATGCTGTCGTAAGCGAGAAACTCCGTCGTCTTCAGCGACTTCTTCAGCGCGCCGATCGGGTTGTTCACATCCATGCCTGTATCGCCGGAAATCTTGCCGGACTTTTCGCCGTGCTTCTCCATCGACTCTTTGAAGCCGGGCCAATCGAACGCGTAGTTGAGTTCAGCGGCCAGGTTCTCGACCAGCTCGGGCGGCAGGCCATACGTTTGATAGAGATCAAACGCATCTTCGCCCGGCACGATCACGCGGCCATGGCTTTTCATGTCGCCGAAGGTCTTTTCAATCCGCGCGAGGCCCGCATCGAGCGTGCCGAAGAACGCACTCTCTTCGCCTTGCATGGCCTTCGCGACTCGCGAAGTCGTCGTGGAGATTTCTGGATACGCCGCCTTCATCAGCTCGGCGACCTTCTCCACCAGCTTGTACATGAACGGTTCGCGCAGCCCCAGTTGATGGCCATCGAGAATGGCGCGGCGCATCAGGCGGCGGATGACGTAGTTCTGCTTGTTCGGCCCCGGCAGCACGTTCTCATGAATCGCAAACGTACACGCGCGAACGTGGTCAGCGATCCGCCGCAGCCGCCGGCCGCGATCTTCTTGCGGATCGTACTTGAAGCCGCAAACATCGCCGGCCGCTTCGACCAGCGGGCGGAGAATATCGATGTGATAGTTGGTATCGACGCCTTGCAGCACGCTGGCGATCCGCTCCAAGCCCATGCCCGTGTCGATGTTCTTGCTGGGAAGGGGCCGCAGGTTGTTGGGCGGATTGCCGACGCGGTTGAACTGCGTGAAGACCAGGTTCCAAATCTCGACCGACTTCGCGGCCCCCGGCGGATGATAATAAATCTCGCTGCACGGCCCACACACGCCGTCCGGCCCTTTGCTGGGAGCGCTCGCCGGCCAAAAGTTGTCGTCCTCCCCCATCCGCTCGATCCGCGAGACCGGCAGGCCGATGTCTTTCTGCCAGATGCCAGCCGCCTCGTCGTCGTCGAGATAAACGGTGACGGTCAGCCGGTCCTTGTCGATGCCGAGCCACTTCTTATCGGTCAGCAGCTCCCACGCCCAATTAATCGCCTCTCGCTTGAAATAATCGCCAAATGAAAAATTGCCCAGCATCTCGAAAAACGTGTGGTGATAGGCGGTCCGGCCGACGTTATCGATGTCGCCGGTTCGCAGGCACTTTTGGCAAGTGGTCGCGCGGGTGAACTCCAGCTTCACGCGGCCCAGGAAGTGGTCCTTGAACGGATTCATCCCCGCCGGCGTAAACAACACCGAAGGATCCCACCGCGGCACCAGCACATCGCTGTCCTGCCGGGTGTGCCCCTTCCCCTCAAAGAACTCCAGATACTTCTCGCGCAGTTCGTCAGTCTTCATGGGCCAAATCCGTTGGTCGCAGTTCTCGTCGAATTAAATTCCGTCGGTTCAATCACCTAAAGCCACTCATCGTAGCGGATTAGGGCGAAACGGGGTAGATGAAGGAGTCTCTACACATTTCGCCGCGTCGCTTGCGACGCGTTCGA
>JAYTUF010000462.1:0-6527 GCA_043744755.1 Anatilimnocola sp. | reverse complement strand
GCTCAGTCATTCCATGACTGAGAACTGCTATCAACGCTGGTAACATCGTCATGCGGTCGCGGGCGGGGTGACAGTTTCAGCATCGGGCGTCCGCGGCGACCGCCTTGAGCCTGAGGTTTGCCAAACTGTCAAGTCGCTAAAAATCCGCACTTTGGCCTAAAGTTTTCCTTTCTCGACACACTTTCTCGACAGACAACCGGGGGCGTGTATACTGATCTGTACATCTCGCCAAGGAAATATGCATGTCGCAAGATCCCCGCCAGTTTTCGGCCATGTTCAGCATCGACGTTTCCGCCGACCCGCGGACCGATGCCGCGAATCTCTCGAAGATCGACGCCAACGAGCTAATCGTCACCCTGTTGCGGCAGATGCTCGAAGGACAGAAGCGAGAGATCACGCTGCTCGAAGAGATGTCGAACCATCTCAGCCACGGGCAGAAGCAGCGGGTGCATGAACTGAATCAGTGGAAGGAAGCCAATCCAAAGCTGGCCCAGGCCTGCCGCTATGCGACCGAAACGCTCAGCAAAGTGCAGACGCAGTTTCTGGAAAACATCACGCAGGACGTGTATGAAAACTCCGAGTCGCTGGGCGATAGCGATTTCATGCTGAACGAGTTCGTTGATCGCTTCGGGCCGCGGCTGGCCCATCTCAACGGCGTGCTGCAGGTGCTTTCGCAACTGAGCGCTGCACCGCCAGCGCCTGCGGCAGCGCCGCAGTAGCGTTCCGTGAGGGCGACGTAGTCCGCAGCCGTGCTGCGGACGAGTCGCTCAACGCTCGAAATTCGCTACTCCATCTTCTCGCCGCGGAGCCACCGCGCGAGCAGTGTGATCTCTGCCTTGGTGAGAATCGCTCCCTTCAATCCCGGTCCTGCTTTTCCAAAAGCGGGCATCCGGTCGTTCCCTTCGCCATAGAAGGAGGCATGAGCCGGATCGGCGATGAACCTTTCCAGCCATTCCTGCGATGCCCAACCGGTGAGATCGGCTGTCGCTCCGAGATCGCCCGTGTCGTGGAACTTATGGCAATCGACGCAGGACGAAGTCGAGAAAGTCGTCTCGAAAGCAGCCTTGCCGCGCGTCACGGTGCCATCGTCGATGGCGGCCTTGTCTTCCGCCTCTTGCGAAGGGAGTTTGGCTTCGGCGGAGAGCGCGACGATGATGTCGCCGACCATTTTCTTGCCGTCATCATCGAGCGTGGCGAAATTGTCTTTGACGAAATCGACCATGTCCCCTTCAAAATGCTTCTTGGTCTGCCCGAAGTATTTCGGGCCGGCGATTTGCTTGGGATCAAACAAACCCGTCAGCCAAGCGCGGGAACCAAAGCCGTGCAAGTTCGGCGCGGATGAAGTGCGGGCGACGACGCCGTTGCCATTGGCATCGCTATGGCTGTGACATTGCGAGCAATTGCGGACGAATAAGTTCTCCACTTGCTGCGTCAGCGTGGTCTTGTCACCGCCAACTAACACGAGTTGCTTGGCATCCGCCGCGCGCGCATTCCGTACCGCTTGCCTGGCGAACTCTTCCGTCGGCGGCATCATCGGCCGCTTGTCGTCCTGGCTGTAATACTCGCCCCGCAACCAGGCGACGATCAGCGACAGCTCGCGAACGCTGACGGAGTGCTTCTCCGGCTGATCCAGGTCCTTGGCGAACGACGGCATCCGGTCGTTCTCACCACGATAGAACCGCTCGTGCGTTGGATCGCTCACCAGCCCCAGCATCCATTCATAAGAACCATAGCCGGTCAGGTCGGGCGCGAGACCTAACTGCCCCTTGTCGCCAAAGCGATGGCATTCGTTGGTGCAGTTCGCTTGAACCAACTTCACGCCGGCGCGAATCAGCGAATCATCTTGCTTGTCGATCTGCTTTTGGCTGCGCAAATCAGCTTGGGCGGATAAAGCCGCGACGATGGCATCGAGCTTCACATGGCCATCGTCGGTGTTCCCTTCCAAGTCCGCCGTGTGTGCTTTCAGCCATTCGACCATCCGCCCGTTGCGCTGATTGGTGTGGCCAAAATAATCGGCAGTGATTGGCTGGAGATGATTGTCCGGGTGTTCTTGAAGTGCCGCGATTTTTGGATTCGCCGAAGGAACCGCTGTGCCGACGCTCACAGCAGTTAACTTGTCTGGATTCAAGAAGCCCTTAATCCAATCGCGCGACGCAAATCCATAGAGATTGGGAGCGCCGCTATAGGGCAACTCGGCGTCATACACGATCTTGCCCGCCGCATCGCGGACGACTTTGGCATCCTCACCTAAACCGGTCGAATGCGGGACCCGCTTTTGATTGGCGAATTCGACTACTGAATCGTGATCTTTGGGTCCGCGGTAATCATGGCAACTCGCACAGTGCTGGCCAAACAGCTTCGGCCCCTGCATCAGCGGATCATTCCGCAGCAAATACACCGCCCCTTGCCGCTGAACAAAGCGTTTATCGGAAAGCTTCCCTTCCGTGGGTTTTTCTTTGTCTGGGATGATCCACTCTTGCCGGTTGATCAACTCATAAGTCCGCTCGGCATTGTGATGCGCGAGAATCTTCGCTTTTTGAAAATCCGGATTATTGGCATCTTCATTGAAGGCCAATCCAGTCAGCACGGCAGCGCCCGCGATCAAGAACAGAATGAAGCCCACATTGAAGCGATGCCCCGCCTTACTGATGCCAATGAATGGCGCCAGCGCGAGCACGGTCATCACCACGCCCGGAATCACCAGCGCGCCGATGATTTCGGTGTTGCCGTGAAAATACTTAAGCAATTGGAACAGGAACAGGTAATACCATTCGGGCCTGGCGGCGTCGTAAGGTTCGGCCGGATCAGCGGGCGCACCTAGTTCCGCCCCATGATGGGCCAGCGGCAGCTTGCCGGCCACGGCGTTCGGCACGTCCCAGTGAATCACGCACAGCAACACAATCGCCAGCAGCACAAGACAGCCCACGGCATCAAACAGCACTTGCTTCGGCCAGAAGTATTCGTTTTGATCGCCAGGCCGCGGATGCGTCGTGATGCCATGCTTGCGAAACACCGCAATATGTGCGGCGAGAAAGATCACCAGCAGCGCGGGGAGCACGCCGGTGTGCATTGCAAAGAAGCGCGTCAGCGTGTGATGGCCATAATCGCTGCCGCCGACGGCCAGCAATTGCAAATCCTTGCCCACGATTGGCACCAGCGTGGCCAGATTCGTCGCGACGTTCGTCGCCCAATAGCCTTTCTGGTCCCAGGGCAGCAGATAGCCCGTGAGACCCAATCCCATCACGATCTGCATCAGCACCAGGCCCAGCCAGTAGTTCACTTCCCGCGGCGCCCGATACGCGCCATCGACAATCACCTGCAGCAGGTGAATGCCCATCACCACCACCATCGCCTGGGCCATGAAGTGATGCAGGCCGCGGAGCAACCAGCCGCCGGACATTTCGTGCTGGATGTAGTACACGCTTTCGTAAGCGGTTTGACTGCTGGGGCTGTAGGCCATCCAGAGAAAGATGCCGGTGATCGCTTGCACGGTGAACGCGAACACGAGCATGCTGCCGGTGATATATCGCCAGCGAGCGCCGCCGGGGATGGGCTCGTACAGCGCATCGGCCAGCATCTTGTTGTAGCCGATGCGGCGGTCGAACCATTGGCTCACAGCACGGATCATGATGGTTTACGCTCCGGATGCTCTTTGCCTGAATAAAAATTGGAGAAAGCGACCCAGACTTCGCCTTCTTTCTCAAGTTTGGTGGGATCGACATCCAGGCGGTCCATGTCGCGCGGGCTCGGCGAAGGCAGAATCCGCGTGCCGTCCGTTTTGAAGGCGCTGTTGTGGCAGGGGCACTGAAATACTTTCCGCTCGGCTGAATACGCTACGAAACAACCCGCGTGCGGGCAAATCGCGTTGAGGCACTCGATCTCGCCCGTGGCCGGGTTCTTCCGCAAATAGACCGCGCCGATGGGTTGGTTCGGCTCGACCGTCCAGATGTCTTTCAAGTCGGCGATGACCGGAACTTGAATCGGCGTGCCATCGGCATGGAGTGCATCGCGCGTGGCGACGCGGCGCATGGTGGGCGGATCTTCTTTCATGGGATCTGCCGCGGTTGCTGGCGTTCTTTGACGTCGCTTAAAAGCTGGATCAAGAAACAACGCCAGTCCCGATAGAAACGGAAACAGGCCCACGATGCCGCCGATAATCGTTGCCAGAATCGCATAGATGACATTCCGCCGTTTGGTCGGTTCATCAATGATGACCGTGCAATGGGCAGGACCCACGGCGGGCAAGGTGTTGTCTGTTTTTGCGAGAGAGGTCATGGCCGGAACTCCAACATCCAATGCCGGGAAGGGCGATCAACAGGCGGGAATTAATAGGTGGGATTGCAGGCGAGCGCTGATTGCAGGGCCCCATTATAAGGCCTGCGCATTATAAGGCATTGCGCACAGCGTCGAGCACGCGGGGCTGGACTTCGGCGAGCTTGCCGGCCAGGAACGCGCCGGCGGCGGCCTTGTGTCCGCCACCTCCATATTGCTCCGCCAACTGGCTGCAATCAACACCACAGCGGCTGCGAAAGCTCAATTTAAAGCCGCCGGCCTGTTGCTCGACAAAGATCACCGCGAACTCCGCCCCCGCAATCGCGAGGGCCATGTTAATCACATCCTCGGTGTCGCTGGGGAGAGCGCCGGTGTTCGTGAAGTCCTCTTTCAGCACATGCGTATAAACCAGGCGGCCGTTCATTTCGGCCTTTACTCGGGACAGAATCACTCCCCGCAGGAGCACCCGGCCGAGCGTATCTTGCTCGTAGAGAGAATTGTAAATGTTCGAGGGCTTCGCGCCGGCATCGATCAGCCGGGCGGCGATGCGATAGGTATTCGCGCTGGCCGAGCCGAAGCGATACCAGCCGGTATCGGTCGCGAGCGCCGCAAACACCGGCGTCGCGATTTCCGGCGTGAGCTTTACATTGAGCGCGTCCGCGGCTTCAACGACGAGGCGGCCCGTCGCTTCGGCCTGCGTGTTCTTAAAGTTTTCTGCACCCAGATCATCCTGGCTCACGTGATGATCGAGCACGAGCTTCGTCGCCGAATGCGCGCGAATCACATCGGCCATCGCGCCCAACTGCTGCCAAGCGCTCGTATCCAGAATCATGATCGCATCGCGGTCGGCCAAATCCGCGGGCTGCACATTCTGGCCGATCACGCCGATCTTTTCATTCGGGTCGATGAAGGCCAGGTTCGGCGGCGTGGCCATGCCGTTGACAATCTTCACATCCTTGCCCAGCGCTTCGAGCACGCCGGCCATGCCCAGTTCGCTGCCCAGCGCATCGCAATCGGGCCGGATATGGCTGACGAGCAGGAACCGCTGATGGGCCTGAATCACTTCGACAAACTTGAGCCAATCGATCGACATGAGAGGTTGCTTTCACTAGACATCTTCGGCCGCATTGTCAGCCGCATTTTCTTGGCAATGCTTCAGCACCGTTTGTACATCAGCGGCCAGTTGTTGCGTAAGGGCGGCAACCGATTCAAAGGGGCGAGTCTCACGCACGCGGGCGAGAAACTCCACTTCCAGCGGTTGACCATAGAGCGAGCCGCTGAAGCCGGGCAAGTGTGCTTCGAACTTAAACGCCGCTTCGCCGAACGTGGGGTTGGGGCCGATGTTAATCGCCGCAGGCCAGATACCTTGCTGCGTGAAGGCTCGCCCCGCATAGACACCGACGGGAGGCACGAGCGTATCGATGCCCGCCAGGTTCGCTGTCGGAAAGCCAATCTTGGTGCCCCGCTGAGCGCCATGTGTGACCAGGCCCCGCAGCCGATAGGGCCGCGTGAGCAGTTGCTTGGCCGTCGCGACATCTCCCTGGCGGATGCTTTCGCGCACGCGGCTGCTGGAAACTAATTCGCCATCGGTCGCCACGGGCTGAACCACTTCGAGCGACATGCCCTGCACTGCACACAGTTGTTTTAGAAGCTCGACATTCCCGCGCCGCTCGCGGCCGAACTGAAAATTGGGCCCTTCGACCATCGCCCGCGCTTGCAGTGACTCGCACAGGATCCGCTGAAAGAACTCCTCCGCGGTCAATCGCAGTAGTGCTTCGTCGGTAGGATATGACCACACCGCCGAGACACCCAGTTCCGCGAGCAACTCCGCCTTGCGCTCGGTCCAAGTGAGCGGCGGCGGCGCCAGTTCCGGCCTCAAGATCCGCACCGGATGCGGATCGAACGTCAGCACCACCGCCGGCCCGCCCACTTTGCGAGCCCGAGCCAGCAACCGCTCGATTAATTGCGCATGACCCCGATGCACGCCATCGAAGTTGCCGACGGCCACGGCGCCGTGCAAGAACTCGGGTGGCAAGGAATCGTTGAGGCGGAAGAGACGCATTCCAGATTCGAGTTCTGAGTTTTGAGTTTCGAGACAGAACAAGAATGTACCGGATCAAGCGTACATTTACTTCCCTTCCTATCTCCGAACCAGGGCTGGATCCCTGGGAGGGCGACGCTCCTGCGGAGCCGGAATCGCGAAATGACATGTTTTCCGCCCCACGGCTCGGCAGGAGCCTCGCCCTCCCAATTCC
>JAYTUF010000461.1:0-6560 GCA_043744755.1 Anatilimnocola sp. | reverse complement strand
CTTCAAAGTGCCAATGACCAAGATCGTCAAGGAAGCGCTCAAGGCGACCGGCCTGGGTTCCAAAGAAGTCGAGCGCTGCAAGAACTTCTTCGCGCTGGGCCTGGTCTATTGGTTGTATGGCCGGGACATGGACGTCACCATTCGCTTCATACAAGCGAAGTTCGGCAACAAGCCGCAAATCGTCGATGCCAACACCCGGGCACTCAAGGCGGGTTGGAATTATGGCGAAACGACCGATGCGTTCATCAGCAACTACAAAGTCGATCCCGCGAAATTGCCGCCGGGAAAATACCGCGACATCAACGGCAACCAGGCCATGGCCTGGGGCCTGATGACCGCCGCCAAGCTGAGCGGCAAAGATCTGTTTCTCGGTTCCTATCCAATCACGCCCGCCAGCGACATCCTGCACGAGCTGTGCAAGTTCAAAAACATGGGCGTGCGGACCTTCCAGGCCGAAGACGAGATCGCGGCCATCACGTCGGCGATTGGCGCTGCCTACGGCGGCGCGATGGCAATCACCACGTCGAGCGGCCCGGGCATCGCGCTCAAGGGGGAAGCCATCGGCCTCGCCGTGATGCTCGAAATTCCCCTGTTGATCATCAACGTGCAGCGGGGCGGTCCCAGCACGGGCTTGCCGACCAAGACGGAGCAAGCAGACCTGTTCCAAGCCATCGTCGGCCGCAACGGTGAATGCCCGCTGCCCGTGATTGCCGCCCGCGGTCCGGGCGATTGCTTCTATGTGGCGCAGGAAGCCTGGCGGATTTCCACGCGGTTCATGGTGCCCGTGATCATCCTTTCGGATGGCTACATCGCCAACGGCAGCGAGCCTTGGCTGATCCCCGAAATGAAGAACCTGAAGCCAATTCCGGTCTCGCATCCGAGCGCGCCGGAAAACGGCGAGAAGTTCATGCCTTATAAACGCGACGAATATCTTTCGCGGCCGTGGGCGCTGCCGGGGACCAAAGGCCTGATGCACCGCATCGGCGGTCTCGAAAAGCAGGACGTGACGGGCAACGTCAACTACGAACCTGATAACCATCAGCACATGACCAACACGCGGGCGCAAAAGGTCGAGAACGTGACGCTCGAAATCGGCCCGCAAGAAGTCGAAGGTCCAGCCACCGGCGACGTGCTGGTCCTGAGTTGGGGCGGCACCTGGGGCGCCTGCCGGACTGCGGTCGAGACGTGTCAGGGGCAGGGCCTGAAGGTATCGCACGCTCACCTTCGTTGGCTCAATCCGTTCCCCAAAAACCTGGGAGACGTTTTGAAGAACTTCAAGAAGGTGCTGATCCCCGAACTGAACATGGGTCAGTTGCGAACGCTGATTCGTGCGAAATATCTCGTGGATGCGGCTGGGTTCAATAAAGTGAAGGGCCGGCCGTTCGCGATTGCCGAACTCGTAACCGCCATTCGGTCATGCTTGCCGAAATAGTTTTTTGAGAGCTTTTTTTAATAACCTCGCAAACCAAATATCTATAATTCACAAGAATCACTAATTGCTCGGGATGAAATAGCTGCCATGGCCAATGATGTAACTCCGGTGCTGACCGCCACCGATTTTGCCAGCGATCAAGACGTCCGCTGGTGCCCCGGTTGCGGCGATTATTCCATTCTCGCCCAGATGAAAAAAGTGATGCCCCAACTGGGCATCCCGCGCGAGAAGATTGTCTTCGTTTCGGGCATCGGCTGCTCCAGCCGTTTTCCGTATTACATGAACACGTACGGCATGCACAGCATTCACGGCCGAGCAGCCCCGATTGCGACCGGCCTGAAGTGCGCCCGGCAAGACTTGCAAGTCTGGGTCGTCACGGGCGATGGCGATGGCCTCTCGATCGGCGGCAATCACTTCCTGCACTTGATGCGGCGGAATGTCGATCTCAAGATTTTGCTCTTCAACAACCAGATTTACGGTCTGACGAAGGGGCAATACTCGCCCACCTCGCCTCTCGGCAAGCTCAACAAGAGTGCGCCGATGGGCGTGATCGATAACCCGCTCAATCCTTT
Source organism: Anatilimnocola sp. (assembly GCA_043744755.1). GTDB lineage: Bacteria > Planctomycetota > Planctomycetia > Pirellulales > Pirellulaceae > Anatilimnocola. The sequence continues at coordinate 4,556 of JAYTUF010000461.1, read as the reverse complement.
GTCCGTCGCGATCGGCGCCGAAGCTTCGTTCGTCGCGCGCTCGATCGACGTCAACATCAAGCACCTGGGCGAAGTGCTGAAGCGGGCCGCGGAGCACAAGGGAACCGCCTTTGTCGAGATTTATCAGAATTGCAACGTCTTCAACGACGGCGCGTTCGACTACGCGAGTGACAAGGCCACGAAGCTCGATACCACGGTAGAACTCGAGCACGGCAAGCCCTTGATCTTCGGAAAAAACCGGAACAAAGGCATCCGCCTCAACGGCACGGAGCCAGAAGTGGTTGAACTGGGCAAGGGAATCAGCGAAGATGACCTGCTGTTCCACGACGAGAAAGCCCCGGAGCCGACGTTGGCGTATCTGCTGAGCCGGATGCGGCACCCCGAGTTTCCCGAGCCGATCGGCGTGTTCCGGGCGGTCGATAGCCCCAAGTACGATGTCGAGTTGAACAAGCAGATCGAAACCGCCCGCGAGAAAAAGGGGCCCGGTGATTTGGACGCCTTGTTTAATTCGGGCGAGACGTGGACTGTGGTCTAGTTGCGATTTTCCAGGTAAGGCTACAACAGGGAATCCCCCGCATGGAATGTCCTTACTGCGATCATCCGGTTATCGAGGGGGCGGACTACTGCGACGAGTGTGGTCTGCCGCTTGACGATTCGCATCTGCCGGAGCCGGCCAATGCGATCGAGCTGGCCTTGCTGACGGATCGCGTTTCGCTGTTCGAAGGCCGCCGGCCGCTGCTCATTCCGCCCACGCTGACCGTTCGTGAAGCGATTCGCCTGCTGGCGCTTAACAACATCGGCTGCATGTTGGTGGTTGACCAACGCGAGCTGCTGGGCATCTTCACCGAGCGCGACGTGCTGATGAAAATCGGCGACCAGCTCTCGGCGCTGGGCGAGAAGCCCGTCCGGCAGTTCATGACCGCCAATGTGCAATCGCTGCCGGTCACCGCGAAAGTCGCGTTCGCGCTGCATCGCATGGACCTCGGCAGCTATCGGCATGTGCCCATCGTCAACGAGCAAGGCCGACCGGTCGGCATCTTTTCCATTCGCGACATGCTGCGCTATCTGACCCGCACGTTGGCCGAGTGATTTGCCGGCTGGGCCCTGCGGCTTTAGTTTTGCCACATCGATTTGGCGGGTGGCTTCTGAATCCGCCATCCGAAAGCGCGGCATTGCCTCTGGCATTGCTGGCGGGCAACATTTATACTGATACTCGTTATCAGCAGTCTCCTCCCCGCCGCTTACCCGCCAAAAGTTCCAACCGTGGACTTAATCCCTCTGCAAATGCTGGCCGCCGGACAAGCGGCCCGCGTCGATCACTTGCTTGGCTCGCCCGGCGACGTCCATCGCCTGCAAGAGATGGGGCTGTGCCACGGCGCGTGGATCGAAATGGTGCAGCCGGGCAGTCCGTGCATTGTGCGGCTCGATGGCAGCAAACTTTGCCTGCGGGATGCCAACTTGTTTCAGGTCCTGGTGCATCCCGTCGCCGCCCTGAGGCACGGGGCATGAGCACGCTCGCCGAACTGGCCGTCGGCGCGAGTGCCCACGTCGCTCAAGTGGATGGCAGCGACGAGATCAGCATTCGCCTGATGGAAATGGGCCTCGTCCCCGGCACCGAACTCCGCCTGCTGGGCCTGGCCCCGCTGGGCGACCCCCTCGAAATCGAAGTCCGCGGCTACCGCCTCAGCCTCCGCAAAAGCGAAGCCGCCCGTGTGCAACTTGCTCCCGCCTAAATCATGAGTTCTGCAGAGTCCCCCTCATGACCGCCACGGCAACATCAACCGCGACGATCAATGTCGCGCTGATCGGCAACCCGAATACGGGCAAGAGCACGCTCTTCAACGCGCTCTCGGGCGGGCATGTGCGGACCGGCAATTATCCGGGCGTGACGGTGGAGAAGAAGTCGGGCCGGGCGGACTTTGAAGGGAAGCAATTCAGGCTGCTCGATCTGCCGGGCACGTACAGTCTCGCGCCGCGGTCGCCGGATGAAATGGTCGCCGTCGATGTGCTGCTCGGCCGGCAGGCGGATGAGCCGCGGCCCGATGTGGTGCTGTGCATTGTCGATGCGAGCAACCTGGAGCGGAATTTTTATCTGCTCAGCCAGGTGCTGGAGCTGGAACTGCCGACGGTGGTGGCCGTCAACATGCTGGACCTGGCGGAGAGTCGCGGGCTGAAGATCGCGCTCGATAAACTTGCCGCGCAGGTGCCGGTGAAGTTCGTCGGCGTGCAAGCGAATAAAGGCCAGGGGATCGACGAACTGAAGCAAGCGCTCGCTGAGGCCATTGATCGACCGGCCGCAAAAATCGCCAGTCCGTTCCCTGCTGCGTTTCAAGCGGAAGTAAAAATGCTGGAGCAACTTTCCAGCGCGGGAAATGAACCACTACCTCGCTATCTGGCCGAACGCTTGTTGCTCGATACGAGCGGTTACTTGGCGAGCGCTGGTTTGCCCGGTGTTTCTGCCGAGGTGCTGAACGAGCTTTCCGCGGCTCGCGAACGGCTATCCAAGGCCGGAATCCCAATTCCCGCCGTCGAGGCGATGGTCCGTTATCAATGGGCGGCGGAAGTGCTCAAGCCCGCGGTGACGAGGCCCAAGGAACGGCCCGCGAACTTCAGCGACCAGGTCGATCGCTGGCTCACGCATCGCTATGTCGGCACACTGGTGTTTCTGCTGGTGATGTTCGTGCTGTTTCAGGCGGTCTCGCTGATCGCCGAACCCGCGGCCTGGCTGATCGACGAAGGGAACAGGCTCGGCGGCGAACTCGTCACCTGGCTGGTGCCAGCTGGTCCGCTGCAATCGCTGCTCAAAAACGGCGTGATCGCCGGCGTGGGCGGGGTGCTGGTCTTCGTGCCGCAGATTCTCATACTGTTTCTGTTCATCGCCATCTTGGAAGACTGCGGCTACATGGCCCGCGCCGCATACTTGATGGACAAACTGATGGTCAAGGTTGGCCTGAGCGGCAAGAGCTTTATTCCGCTATTGTCTTCATTCGCCTGCGCGATCCCCGGCATCATGGCCGCCCGCGTGATCGAGAACCGCCGCGACCGCCTGGTGACGATTCTCGTCGCGCCGCTGATGAGTTGCAGCGCTCGCTTGCCGGTTTACATCTTGCTGATCGAAACCTTCATTCCCGATCATCGCTGGGCTGGGGGCCTGATCGGCCTGCAGGGAATCGTGATGTTCGCGATGTACAGCCTCGGCGCGATTGTGGGCATCGGCGTGGCGTGGGTTTTGAAGATGACGATCCTTCGCGGCCCGACGCCGCCGTTTGTGCTGGAGCTGCCGAGCTACAAATGGCCCGGCCTGTCGATTGTGCTGCATCGCATGTTCGAGCAAGGCTGGGCATTCATCTATCGCGCGGGGACGTTGATTTTGCTGGTCTCGATTGTGGTCTGGGCACTGGCTTATTTTCCGCATGATGCGAGCAAGCAAGATCCGGCTGCGCTCGCCCGTGAACAGACATTAAGCGCGGAGATCGAAGCACTCAGCAAAGACGCGGGTCTTCAAGCGAAAGAAAAATCGTTGCAAGCGTTGAAGGACGAGCTGGCCGACGTGCAGAACCACATCGCGGGCACTTATCTCGAAAACAGTTATCTCGGCCGGATGGGCAAGACCATTGAGCCAGTCGTCAAACCACTCGGCTGGGATTGGAAGCTGGGCTGCGCCGCGATTGCTTCCTTCCCCGCGCGGGAAGTGATCGTGGCCACGCTGGGCACGATCTACAATTTGGGTGACGGCGAAGAAGCCGAGTCCGAACCGCTGCGGGAGCAACTGCGGCAGGCCAAATGGTCCGGCACCGAGCGACCGGTGTACAGTGTGCCGGTCGCTCTCTCCGTAATGGTCTTCTTCGCCCTCTGCGCACAGTGCGCATCAACGCTGGCGATCATGAAGCGCGAGACGGGTTCGTATTGGTGGCCCGTCTTCACGTTTGTCTACATGACGGGCCTGGCTTATGTCGGCGCGTTCATCACTTACCAAGGTGGGACTTGGTTGATGAGGTTTTGGTAGGCCGGAACAAGCGTACTCGCGCTGTTCCGGCGGGTGTTGCCAATCATGCCGGAACTGCGGAGTACCTTGTTCCGGCCTACTGATTCAACTCAAGATATACGTCTTGAGATAATGGTTTTCCTGGCAGAGTTCGTTGTGATGGGCCTTCACCACGTCGCCGATGGAGATCATGCCGCAGAGGCGGCCGTGGTCGACGACGGGGAGGTGGCGGATGCGGCGTTCGGTCATCACGCCCATCACGCCGGCGACTTCGTCGTCGAGGCGGGCGGTGATCGGGTCGGACGTCATCCGTTCGCTGACCTGCACAAAATCCAAAGGTCCGCGAACTTCAGCACAGCTCCGCAGAATATCACGTTCGGTCACAATGCCGACGAGTTCTTCGCCGTCCATCACGACCAGCGAACCGCAATTGTGGTTCATGAGACTGGCGACGACATCGGCCAGCGTGTCGTGGGAGTGACAAGTGTGAACCGCGTGTCCCTTGTGAGCCAGAATTTCACGCACGAGCATCAGCGTAGCCCTCGCAACTTCGGTGTTGATGAGACTCCCC
>JAYTUF010000460.1:0-6569 GCA_043744755.1 Anatilimnocola sp. | reverse complement strand
TATGAATTCGTAATTCTAGCGCGGCGAACTCGCGCAGCATCTCGGCGGTAGTGGTGGGCGCGCTCATGTAGCACCTCCCGCCAGCTCGCGGCTGTTGGCGTGGGCCGCAGATCGCAACGCGCTCAGCAACTCGGACAGGTGAGAATCGGGCGAATGGAACCAGTCAGGGTTCACCCGCTCGGCGGCCAGTATCGCGCCGGCCAAAATCGCCATGGCGCGGGCCAGGACCCGCCGCAGATACCGGTCGGCAAGCGAAATCCGCTTGACCGGTCTTTCACAAATTGCAATCATTGTCTTATCTCCGTTGGATTCGCGATTGGCCCCAACTTTCCAGGTACGGGGCCTTTCGCATTTCTTGGCTCGTCACACTGACGAGCTTTGTTTCCTTCGCGGCCGCGCGTTCGCGCTGGCCCGCATTAGCGAATCGAGTTCCGCGCGAGCAATCCGCACACAGCCAGGCGTCGGGCGGTAGCTCGTTAGCTTGCCACTCGCCAGCATCCGGCGGATGGTCTTGACGCTTAGTGACGTTATCGCCGCGGCGTCTCTGATCGATAGCCACGCCGGCTCAATGCGCGGGGTGATTGGTTCGGCGATGCTGGCGATGGCGAGGGTCATACCGCGGCCGCCTCCGCTTGGGGCAACCAACCACGTTCACGCATCGCGGCGACGATCAGCGGGACGTGAGATTGTGGTATGGCTCGGCGTCCACCCACGCGAACCGGATCGGGCAGCGCCCGCAGTTCGTACAGGCGGCCGATCTTCCACGGCGGAATAGTGCAGCCTTCGGCGGCGGCAATGGCATCGGCAACTTGACCGATACTCAGATAGGTTTCACTCATCGCATTTACTCGCTTAATTTGTGGTAGTCACCACGTCACAAGCGAAATTCAAACACCAAAAAACGACCGCGCAACGTTGCGCGCGACAAAAGCCGTAGCAAGAAACGAAATTGCCCCGCAGTTTGCAGGGCAAAAAAATCTCGACATTTTTATCGTGGGGGCAAATCGCGCAACGTTGCGCTAGTGGCCTTCGTTATCTTGGTCACTCGCCCGGCTTTCTCGCTCACAGCGTTTGGCGGCCAGTCCCTTGTATTCATAAGCGACCATGACTTTTGACGCGATTCGTACCTTTACCGTGGGAACCGGACGCGTCGCGTGCCGGGGGAAGTGGGCGAGTTGTGACTTAGTGAACGTCCAGTCGCCTTCCGCCAGGTAAGTTGCCACAAGCGGATTGCCGTTATTCTTTCCGCCCTCGCGAAACTCCGCCGGAAGTGTGGCCGTGTCGTAAATGGTCGCATTCTCTGCACCTCGTCGCTGCCCTTCGCTATTGATGATGCCCACAGCGTCGACCACGCGCAACCGCAGAGCCCAGCTGCGGGGGCTTTCCATCGGCCAATATTTGACTTGATCCCGTCGGTCTTGCTGCCACGCGTCGAGCCATCGCATGACCGCATGTAACACCTCGGCATCGGTGGCGCGCATGTTCCCGCCCAGCAGCCGTTCACATGCGAGAGCGAAGAGCGCTCCCCATTGGTGATTTCGATTTAGGCGTTCCGTTTCGCCAGTCCTGATCCAGATATCAATTTCGGCCAGCCGTCCATCGTGAGAACTACACTCCCCGCAGGCAAACCGATCAGCATCGGCCGGAAGCATCGTCGCGCCACACTCGCCACACGTTCGTTCCGTCGCCATCGTCGTTCCTTTCGGCCAGGTGACTAGCTGCCCCGCGGGAACGACTCCGGGGACAGCCAGCCAGCGCGGTTAATTAGTCCGCTCCTGACGTTCATCAGATTCTAAACCATCGCGGCGAAAATCCCGCTCGCGAACCCCCGCAAAACATTTGGGTTCTTTTCTGGGCACACCAACAGGCCATTATTGACCATTCCTGACCACTTTCAGCCGTTCATCGTCGCCGCCTCACTTGCCCGAAACGTGCGAAAAGCCCAGTAAAACAGGGCTTTTCTTGAGCGCCCCCAGTTGGATTCGAACCAACGACCTGCCGCTTAGAAGGCGGCTGCTCTATCCAGCTGAGCTATAGGGGCGAATCGCGCAAACGAGAGGGCTGGTGGCGTGGCGGGATTGCATTATCCCGGCGGGAGGGAGACACGTAAAGCGGCTGGGGAGTTCGCAGCGCTGGCTTCGGCCAATGAAAAACCCCAGTCGCGGGGACTGGGGTTGAGGTGTTTATTCGCAGCCTGTCAGCGGGCCTGGCTTAGGGCGCGACGGGGGGCGAGAACTTGATCTTTTCGACCAGCTTCACAATCTGGCCGCCGCGATTTTCGCCAGAGACTGCGGTGATGGCTTCGATCACGTGCTCGTAATGCAAATTGTAATCGCAGACGAGTTCGACCTCGGCGGAAGCGGCCAGGCTGCCGTCGCCGACGATGCCGGCGATGTGGTTGTGCAGGCGGCGCCAGCGATCACCACCGCTGAACTCCGAATCGTTCATCACGACCCGGGCACAGTTGCCGGCGGAATCGGCCTTCAGGAACAGCTTCATCGGGGGGAGCGCATTCGGGTCAGGCGGACCCGCCCGCGGCGCGGCAAGGGGCATGCGAATGTTGAAGTCTCCCTCTGCCGTCGCGATGCGGAGCGTCATGCAGAAGAAGGTGAGCAACTGGAAGACGATATCGATCATGGGAGTCATGTCGATGGCAATCTTGCCAGGATCAGGTTTCTTAGTTTTCATATCACCAACTCAAGCCTTCGACCGCTGATGAAAATCGATGCTCTTAGAATTCGCATGCCTCAAAAGCCGCGTTGTTCCGTAGCTCGCAAGGTGAACTTCTCAAATTGCACTTCCTGGCAGACCTTAATCAGGTCCTGCACGTCGCCCGTTTTCGAGTATTTATGGGCGCGAATGATGATCGTGGCATTGCCGACCGCCTTGCCCTGCGACTCCAGGACGTAGCGTTCATTTTTTAGCTTGGGGAGGAGCGCCTTGCGATCGGCAAACATTTCACCACCTAGCAACGGATTGCCTTCTTTGGTCATTTGAATCGTGATGGGCGTTTCAAAGGGGGCTTCGGGAGGCTTGGCCAGGGCGCTGGCGGGCAGGACGATGCGGGCGTCCTGCTCGGCGGCTTCGAAGTTATTCAAGATCATGAAAAACGCGATGAGCTGAAACGTCATATCGATCATCGCCGTCATATCGAGTTCGACGGGCTCCGGACCCTTGGAGTTAAGCTTCAATGGCATGACGCACTCACCCTATCCTTTGACCGACGATTAACCGACATCACCGCTACAAACCTGGCCGCCACCCGACACCCACCGACTCTACTTCTTGTTCATCGATTCGAACCGGCCCATCAATTTACCAGCAGCATGACCGGCTTCCATCGTGAGGCGGGAGATCCGATTCTTGAACAGGTTGAAGGCCAAAATCGCGGGAATGGCAATCACCAGACCGACCAGCGTGGTGATGAGGGCCATCGAAATACCGTCCGCCAGTTCCGACGCCTTGGGCGAAGCGTCGCTCATCGCGATTACTTGGAACGCCGCCACCATGCCGTCCACCGTGCCGAGCAAACCCACCATCGGACTGATGCTCGCGATCAGCGAGATCCAACTCAGGCGGTGTTCGATCTTCATCCCCTCGTCTTCGGCGGTTTCGGACATCGCTTCCAGCGCTTTGTCGTATCCAGCCTGCAGATTGGCCATGCCCGAGGCGAGCATCTGTCCCAGGAACGATTCGTCGTTCTTGGCCAGGTCGAATGCTTCCTGAAAGCGCTTCTCGTTGAGATGGGCTTCAAAAGCATCGATCAAGTGCCGGGGCACATACTGATCACGGCGGCAAACCAGGAAGTTCATTACCAGTACCGCGACAAAGGTGAATGAAATCCCTAAGAAAGCGACCGTGTAACGAATGCCCAGCGCCCGGAAAAACCAGGCCAGATAGCTCATGTTTTGCTTCGGCTTCTCTTCGTCAGCAGCCGGAGCGGCTGGGTCAGCAGGCTCCTGTGCTACAGCCACCGGGCCCGTAAAGGCGCCGAGCGAACGAGCCACTTCCACACTCAGCCCGAGGGCGAGCAGCAGCAGCACAACCAAACCCCACGGCTTCGAAACCTCAAGCCACCGCATAACAGCCTCCCTCAAGTACCGATTGAACCGAAGATAGTTTTCCAGAATAGTTGCCACAACAGATTCTTTCCATCACCGCGAACTTATTCCCTGCGTTTAATTTCCTGGGTTTAATTCCCCGGGTTTAATTCCCGGGGTTTGCCAAGATCGACTTTTGCCGGGATCATCCCGGCGGCATAACCGAACCTGGTGGGGAGCAGTGACGGAGCGAATCTGCGGAAATTAACCTGAAGACAAAACCGGGCCCGTTCTCGAATCCAAAGCGGCTCGAATCGCAATCTTTGGCCGACGAGCCAGTCCCGGATGTGGATGCACATTCTAATTACCAGCGCTGCCCGGCGTAAAGCAGCTAAATCTGTTTTTCTCTGCCAAACGCCTATTCTTTCGTGCTCCAAATGCTGCCGGCATAACGCTCGCGTAACGTGCGACGGCATTCAGTGGCCCGGTCGGCCTTGTTGAGGTCGGTCCAGAGTTTCGTCAGCCAGTACAAAGCCTCAGCATGGGATTCGCCATCGGAATAGAACAACACGTCGGTGTGCAAATAAGCCAGCAAGGCGTCCTTCGGGCGGTTGGCCTTCAGATGGCAAGCGCCCAGGGCATTATAGGAACGGGCAAATAACTTGGCATCCTGCGGGTCGTTTTTGGCGATGATGTCTTCCAGCATCTTCACGCCTTCATCGGGTTTGCCGGTTTCGCCCAGGCATTGCGCTTTGCCGATCGAGGCAAACATCTTTTGCTGGCCCGCCTCGACTGTTGTGAGATCGGACGAGAGAACCGCTTCGAAGCGGGTCAAAGCGTCAGGGAACAGTTTCTGGGCAACCAAGGCCCGCGCGGCGGCATTGTTGGCTCGCATTTGATAATCGGGGAACGGCGCCCGCGAGATGGGTGTGTAATACTTCACCGCAGCGTCGTACTTGCCGGAAGAGGCGGCCAAATCGCCCAGCAGCTCGGCGGCATCGTAGAAGTGATAACTGTTCGGTGCGCTCTGCACGAACTTGACCATATCGGCTTCAGCCTGGACCTTGTTGCCACCTTCGGTCATCGCCAGTCGTAGTTGGCAGAGGGCGCGATAATAGGTGGCGTCCTGCAGCATGTGCGGGCGGACGAGGACTTCGGGCGTGAGCTTTTTCAATTCCTCAAGGGCCGAATTGTAATTCTTGGCGACGACCGCATTCCGAGCGTTGGATAGCTCGCTGGGTTCGTCGCCATAAACGATACGGGCGATTTCATTGGTGGGAAACTTGCGCGGGACGCCGGCCATATCGAGCGTGACCTCGTCCTTAGTCATCCCGTCGGTTACGGTGCCCTTGCTAGGCAACCCACCCTTCGTGGTGAACACCGAGTCGAGCGACTGGGCCTGAGCGACGACCGCGGAACTGCCGGCTACCAGCAAGGTGGCAACGACAAACTTCAACTGACGAAACTGCATCTCAAAATCTCCTGTTTCAATTCGCTGAACCGCGCGAGGCGGTGATGATGTCGGGGGACGAGTTGAAGATGAAAAAACCTGAAGTCTATTTCTTGGCGGAAGTGGTACTGGTCGCTGCACCCGTGGCTGCTGGCGCTTTGGCTGCAGGTCCCGTGGTCTTGGTGGCAGGCGAGGCGGAACCCTTGACGGCCGGCGTCGTGGTGGGAGTTGTCGCTGGCGCGACGGTTGTCGCCGGCGACGGATCTGCCACCTTGAGTGCATCAAAGCCGATGGGCCGCTCACCCAGGGCCAGTTGCACGTTCTTCAGCAGCGCCTCGTATTGATTCTTCCACTTGTCGCCGCCCATATCGCGATACAAGCCATGCATCACGGCGATGTCGCTCTTAGCCAGGCTCATTTGCGTCTTCTTGATCGCCGGGTCCTTTTGCGCCATGGCGAACATGTAGCGGGACAAGGCCAAATTGAAGCGGGCTTCGTGAAACACGTCTTTATATTCCGGCTTGGCGCCCACGACGCGCGCCAGTTGCGACCAGCCCCAGATGTTGTTCTTGGGCTGCTTCGTTTTCGGGTCATTGACAGGACGAGCGCCGAAGATGGCAGACGTATAATTTCCTTCCATCTTGGCCCCCATGCCGCCCCAGTCCTGATAGGTGCGGGCCGCTTCGATCTGCACGGGCAGCAGCATGTTGTTGGTCTTTAAGATTTCGTCGAACAGGTCCATCGCTTCCTTGTACTTACCGGTGGCACGGTTGGTGCGGGCGATCTGCAGGCGGAGCGACGTGGCCATGTTGGGCGGCAGGAACTTGGGGTCCTTCTTGCCGGCATCGAGAATGCGTTGATAGGTTTCCACTGCTTTGTTGAAGTAGAGTTTCGCATCCGGACTGAGTCCCTTCGAGACCGGGCCGAAGCTCTCGCCCATGCCGCGATAGGTTTCCGCGACCCAGTTGAGCACCTTCAGATCCTTCGATTCCTTACTCATCTGTTCCAGGAACGCTTCAAAGCCTTTGCCCAGCGCCACCTTCGCCGCCGGCTCGGCCAATTCCATCTGCTTCTGCAGG
>JAYTUF010000459.1:0-1717 GCA_043744755.1 Anatilimnocola sp. | reverse complement strand
CGGGGGCGGCGGGGTCGGAGACCCGCGCCGAACCGGGGTCGGAGACCCGCGCCGAACTGACATAAGCCAGCGTCATCCGCGCCGCGGCATCCCGGTCACCGCCCACTTTGGCAAAGATCTCATCCAGCGAAGCAGTCCCCTTCTCGGCCGGTTCCAGCTTCAGCAGATCGGCATCCGAAATCTTGCCCCGCTTCACCATCGCGTCGCGGAACATGGGCAAAAACGCTGCGTTTTGCAGCAACAACAGCCGGCGCGTCTCGTCTTGTTGCGCCCGTTGATAGGCATAGTGCATCGCGTTGCTGGTGGTCAGCGTGTGCAAGCCGACAATGCCCGGCTGCCGCATCAGCAGCTCCCCAGCCCCAACAAACATGCCGTCCCAAATCGATTGCGGGCTCACGCCCTGGTTGAGCATTTGCACCACGGCCTCACAAGTGTCAGCCGCCGAAGCTGAACGGAGCGTGGCCAGCAGTTCCTTCGTCGCGCCGGCATCGACCTTGCCGTCTTGCCAGTCCTTGCGAATCGCGGCCAGGCGTTTCTGGTTCTGCTTGTAAGGGCGATCCGCTTCGAAATCGTTGTCGGCGGGATTCTTCTCTCCCTGATGATTCAAAATCGCATAAGCGAGCGAACGGACGACTGGTTCCGCATGTTGCCAGCCCATGCACTCCAGCGCGCGGAACGTGTTCGCGACATAGATGATCTTGTGCCCAATCGCGCGGAAGTCGCGAGCGCCATAGCGGCAGAGGATTTCAAAAATCTCTCCGCTACTGGCCGTGCGAGCAAGGACAGCCGCGGCGACATCGGCCTGCTCTTCGTCCCATTTCTCCAGGGCCTGAATCAGTTGCTCCCGCGATTCATGCGCGGCGGGCAACTTGCCGTCTTTCACGGCGGACATCGTCCAATTTCCTTCGCTCACATCCTTGGCCTGCGATTCTTTGAAAGCGTCGATGGCCCAGAAGATCGGCAGCCAGCGATGTTCGTCCGGCGAAGCCAGGCTGGCGAGATGCGCCGAGTTAACCACCAGCACCGCATGGAACTTAAAGCCCACCGAGGGCCGCGGCTCGACATTGCGAATCCCCGCGAGTTGCAGCGCGGTGACCACCTGCTGATAGTTGACCTTCCCCTGGCGGATGCGGCCGGCCACTTCTTCCAGCACCGTGTCCTGCGCAGTGTTCTCCAGCAGTTGCACGAGAGGCTCGATGTCGGCAGTGAACTTCACCGCCTGCGGGTTGGGCTTCGTCTCTTCCGCCGAGACGACCGGCAATTGATTTAGCCAATCACCGCCGAGCAACCCAAGCGATCCCGCGGCCGACGCCGAATGCAAAAAGTCACGCCGAGAAAACGAAGCACGCATGAGAGGAGTCCTCCGAAAGCTGCCTGAAGAAAAGTGCGGCCATCCCTGCTCGCTCGCTGAGCTTTAGTTTAGGACGTTCTCTTTCGGCAAACAATCAGCGTTCCTTGCCGCCGTGATGCCAGATTTTCAAAATCACGCTGTTCGATTCCGTCCCCGGCATCGGATACGCCACCGCGGCCTTCAGTTCCAAGTCGCGCAGCAACCCTCGCCGGCTGGCTTCGGCCTGCTCTTCTTTCCACTTCGGTCCCTTGATGATCAGCAGGCGTGTGATCGATGCCCAATGCGGCCGAAACCACGTGAGCAGTTGCCACAGTGGCCCGACGGCACGGACGGTGAGGGCATCGTAGCGGGCATCGTCCAGCAGCG
>JAYTUF010000458.1:0-6581 GCA_043744755.1 Anatilimnocola sp. | reverse complement strand
GCCAAAGACTCCCGACCCCGGCGTTCACCGAATTTTTTTCATTTCGGCCGTTCCGCGATCCGCCGCAGGGCTTGCTGAGCCTGTGACTTCAAGCCGAAGTCGGCTTCGCTAGCGGCCATTTTCTCTAAGGCGGGCTTCGCTGCTTCACTGCCGACGTCAGTCAGCAGCATGAGAGCCATGTTCTTCGTCTGCTTATCTCCCGCTTCCAATCGTTTGAGGATCGCCGTTTCGCCGACCGCTCCCCATTCCTTAAAGGCATCGCGGAGCGGGCCGAGGTTCGCGAGATCGCCGATTTTCGCCGCGAGCAAGTCGGCGGTTTCGGGGGTGCGGCTGAGCTTGGGTAGGGTGCAAATTGCTTCCCAGCGAATGCCGAGCTGCGGTGAATCAATTAGCTCGATCAGGGCCGGCACATTCCAGTCGGTGCCCCAGACCTGCGCCGCGCGGAGAGCAGCTTGAACGGTGCCTAAATCGGCAGCGTGCAAATGCGGCTCGATGGCCACGGAAACATCCGCCCGCCGCTCGGCCTGCAAGGGCAGGCGCTGCAACTCGTGCAGCAAGAACACGGGTGAGCGCTGGTTCGTGGTGTCTTCCAAGGCGGTGATGATTTCGTCTAAGCGCGCCGCGGACGTGACGCTCGGCCTTTGAACCGTCTGCCGTTCGTTGGGCTTCATGGGCCGAGCAATCGTGGGCGGTGGAATGATCGGCGGCGGTGGTGATGGTATTTTCGGGGGCGTGAAATCAAATGGTTCGCCCGGCATCGGCTGAAGCTTTACCTTCGGCTGTAAGTTTTGTTTTGGGAAGTTGAACTCCGGCTGCCGGCGAACATTTTCGTCCTGCACTTTTTGTGTGCTCGCCACGATCCGGTCGCGAGCGCTCATGACGATCAGCGTCGCCACGCCTCCGCAGAACAAGATCATCACGCCCAGGAAGGCAATCACGCCGATGATCACCGGCGCGTTGCTGGGGTTCGCGACCTCGGGAGAAGTTCGTGTGGTCAGCGCCGGCGGCTTGACTGAATCGAACGGGGTGGCAGTGGGAAAGACGGGCGGTGATCGACCGAATGCATCGCCGACTAATGTTGAAATGTTTTGAGCGGCGGAAGACGCAGTTGGTGCGGGCATTCCGCCCGGCTTGAAGATGTGCGAACAACTGCGGCAACGAACGGCCGAACCCGGACGGGAGCCGATGGGGGTCGGTTGTTGACAGGCGGGACAAGCAACCGTCGCGGACATGATGCGTCCTCGGGCAAGGGTTGATGTGGCAGCCCGCACCACAGGGCTGCTATTTCACTCTATCTTTTAGCAAATCGAAATCGGCCAGTGAACGCCCCAAGTAGAGATGATCAAACAAAGCCGCCTGGCCGTCGACGGCGGAGAAGGCCAGGCCGTCGAGCGTGAACTCGCCGAAGTCGGCAAACAAGTCGCGGGTGACGACCTCGAACTTGGCGGGGAGCTTTTCGTCGATCACCAGCGATCCGCCGTAGCATTCGCCGCCGGGGCCGGCATGATAGCGAAACTTCGCGCCTTCGCGGCCCGTTCCGCCGGGGCCGAACTTCCCATCGTGGCCGAGTTGCAGGCAAATGGTGTTGCCACCCTGCTTCTTCCAGGCGAAACGAATATAGCGCACTTCGCCAGGACCGGGATGCTCGCGGACAGGCACGCTCAGGTTCGGCAGTTTCGTCGCAAACTTTTGATCGCCATTCACGCGCAGGCAGAGCTCGCCGCTGTACTTATCACGCGCTTCCGGCACTACTTTGCCGCCGCCTTCCGTCAGCAGCGCGATGAACTTCTCATCGTCCTCGAAGACTTCGCGCGGCGGTTCCGCGACGGGCTTCTCACCGGCGACGACTTTGATGCTCACGACCACTGCATTACTGCGGACGGAATTCGCGGAGACCGGCGCAGCGACGGCGATCAACCGCACATCTTTCAGTTCCCCCGGCGGGCTGCCGAAGGGAAACGTCAGCGGCAATTCAAACTCCGCGCGATCGGCCGCGATCAACACTTGCGGTGCGACAAAGCCCTTGGGCAGATTCTCGAGCGTCACCACGACCGGCTGCTTGAAAGAAGCGACGCGCTGAATCTTGCCCGTTAGTTTGCCGGTCTCACCTGCGCCGGCCTTTCCTTCGGCAGCGTTAGCACTGGTTAATTCCACTTGAAACGGCGCGACGGGCGAGAGCGTCCGCACCGGCGCGGCAATCGACGAAGCCACCGTCTTGCCATCGGCAGCGAGCAGATCGGCAATCAGCACCAGGTCCCAGGTTCGCTGCGCGAGATCGGCGGGGACGAGAATGTTCGCAACCAGTTCGTTTTGATCAGGTTTGACGACCGCATCACCTTCCAGACGCAGCGCGCTGTTCAGATCGTCAACCACCTTGTCTTGATTGTTTTCCTTAATGGTCTTCTTCGGCATCGGCTGCGTCGTGAGCAGGCGGAAGCGCACATTGCCGGGCACCATTCCGGTGCGCGTGACGGCCAGTTTCGCGGCCAGCTTGTCCCCCAGGATCAGGCCGTCGGTTGGTGTACCCTGCCACACGAAATTGATCGGCGAGGCGTCCATCACGCCAATGGCAAACTGCTGCTTGAGATGAGGTTGATAAGTCGAGCCGGGCTGATCGGGAGTGAGGGCCAGGCGGGAGACGGGCGGGACTGACTGCGTGGCTGTGCCGATGATTTGCACAAGACCATGATTGCCTGCGGTGTCTGCCGTCGCCGTCAGCGTCATCAGCGCGATGGTGGCACCTTCGGCAATCTTGTTCCCTTGCACCGTGATGCCTGTCGGCAGGCCGGGCAACGACAAATCGATGCTGCCGTTGTAGCCCATGCGCGTGGCTTGCACTTGCAAGACCTGCGTGCCGCCGGCGGGAATGTTCAGCCGGTCGGCGGTGAGTGTAAGTGCAAAATCGGGCGCGTTCGCATCGCGAATTTCAATCCGATAGAGAAACTTCGGGCCACCCCGTTCTTGCATGTCCTTCACGCCGACTTGCATGCTCGTCATTCCGGCGGCAACGGTGTATTCCAACATGGGATCGCTCGAACCGGCGCGGTCGTCGCTGCTTTGCAAGGGGTTGCCTTGCGGGCCATAAATCGTGAGTACGCCGTCCAAGGGCGAACCATTCCGCTGCGCAAAGACTTCAAACCGCAACTTCTGACCAGGTGTGACCGGCAACTCATAGCGATCGTCTTCGTTCGCCACCATCAGCACCCCGCTGACCCCAACCGGCGCGGCGGACAATTTTGGCAACATGCCCGGTTGCCGAACAAGTTCTGCAAGTTCCGCGGAATCGCTGATGAACACACGCGGCGCAGCGCCGGTGAACCGAGCAACGGTTTCAGGCAAGGGTAGCGTGGAAGAGCCCGCAGTCAGCAGCGCGGCGGCGTCGAAGGGAACTTCGCCTTCAACCGTCGTGTTGGGCAAACGCAGACTCGTCTTGCTGCCCTTCAACACCGCCAGCGGAAAGGCCTGATCGGCGAACTGCAGTGGACCGACCTTCAGTCGGAAGTGGCTGGGGGTTGCGCCGCGATACAGTTGATCGTGCAGTTCGATAGTGTACGTACCGGTTGCAGGAAGCGTCGTCGTGAGCCGGGCATCGCCCCCCAGTTGACGCAGGGGCGGACTGTACGCCAGTTGGGTACCGCGGGTATCGAGCACTCGCAGCACGGGCTTGATCGCAGAACCTAAGCGCTGCGCTTCCAGATCGAGCGACAGGATATCACCTTTGCCGCCTTGGAACGTAGAGCGGAGTGTCGCGCCACTTGGCAAGTTGCCAGTGAGCGCGATCGGCAGGGCGGGAATCACTTCCCCAAACAAAGCTTGCGGCAGGCGATCGAGGCCGATGGCCAGCGGATTGGAGATGCCGTTTTTCGTGGCCACACGCAGCAGATAAATGCCCGGAGCAGCCCCGGCATCGACCGTGATTTCTACTTCGACACGACTCGCGGTAGCGCCAGCTTTCACCGTTTGAGTCTTGATCGGCACGCCAAGCACGACGCGGGTTTCGGCTGTCAACTCGCTGCCATCGATGGCCAGCGTAATCGTTTGCCCAGCAGTCAATCCGCGGAGAGACAAATTGCTGATTGCCGGCGCGGCCTGCAGGGCGTTCGAAGTTGCAAATGACACCGCAACCCAAGCCGCGATGAAAAACCAAACTCGCGGACGATGTGTGCCGTTCATGTGGATGCTCCCGGGCGGGGCAGGTCGGTGAGATTTTTAGCAGGCGGGTCTAAACAACAGCGCCGTCATCCGAAGTTGGATGGCGGCGCTGAAATCTTCAATCGAAATCAACAACGGGCGAGTAACGCCCCGCTGAAATTAACCAAACGGATCAACCGGAGCGGGAGCCGCTGGTGCAGCAGGGGCGAAGGGGTCGGCAGCGGGTGCTGCTGGAGCCGGGGCAGGGGCGGCCCCAAAGGGATCGGCGGCAGGTGCAACCGGCGCTGGCGCAACAGGTGCCGGTCCAGGCATTGGCGCTGGAGCCGCGCCGAACGGATCAGCGGCGGCTGGACCGGGAGGTCCAGGCCGGCCTGGCATCGGCGCGGGCGCAGGTCGCAAGCCGCCCGGCGGAGGAATTGCACCGTCATCTTTGAATGGATCTAGCTGACCATCGGCTGGGGGAGCAGCGGGCGCTGCGCCAGGAGCCGGAGCGGGACTCGCTTCGCCAGGAATCGCTTTGGTGAACGCGCGGAACAACGAACCCAATGTTGACTTGCCGCCCGCAGCAGCACCAGCCGGCGCTGCGGCAGGGGCGGGCGCTGCAGCCGGAGCAGCACCGAATGGATCCGCGGGCACAGCGCCTGGAGCAGGTGCAGCACCAAATGGATCAGCAGGAACAACACCTGGCACCGGAGCTGGAACGGCTGGTGCAGCACCGAATGGATCAGCGGGTGCGGGAACCGCGGGAGCCGGCGCGGGCATCGGACCAGGCACGGGTGCGGGCGCAGGACCAACACCAAAAGGATCAGCGGCCGGAGCCGGAGCCGGTGCAGGTGGTGCAGGTCGTGCAGGTGGTGCAGGAGCCGGCGCGGGTTCACCGCCAAACGGATCAGCCGGCGCGGGACCAACCGCTGGAGTCGGGGCCGGCATCGGCAATGGATTAGGTCCAGCGCCGCCGCCAGCACCACCAAATGGATCAGCCGGAGCGGGAGCGCCGCCAAACGGATCACTCGGCATGGGCGCTGCCGCGGGTGGTTCAGCAACAGCCGGTCGCACGACACCCGGATTACGCAGCACTTCGCGCTCGTTCCGCTTCATCTCTTCAAAGCGGGCTTCCTCTCGTTTGTTCTGGTTGCCGCGGGCCGAAAGCCGGGCATTGCGGCGATAGCTCTCCAGAGCCATCCGGTCGTTCCCTTGCACTCTTTCCAACGAGCGACCAATGGGATAGATGTCGCCGGCCTGCACTTCGAGTGCAGCGCCCCGTTCCAGATCGGACTTGGCTTCATCGGGTCGGCCGAGTTTGCTGTACGCCAGTCCGCGGAAATAGAAGACCCGTGGATCCTGACTGCCGCCGTTGACTGCTTCGGTCAGAACATCGTGCGACTGTGTGAAATTGCGGGCGAAATAGGCATGTACGCCGCGCCCATATAATTCATCCAGCAACTGGTCCTGCGACCAGCCGCTCGAGGTGAACAGCAGGCAGCCTGCCGCCGCCGTCAGAATCCACCGAAAGGTCCGTATCATGGCCAAACTCCGTGTTAACCCGCTCAAGAAAGGGGCACCCCGAGCGCAGTTCATGCGCTCTCCCAGCGATCATGGTAATTTGTGCTGGCGCGAAGAGCAAGCAAAAGCTTATTGGGAGGGCGAGGCTCCTGCCGAGCCGTGGGGCTTATTGGGAGGGCGAGGCTCCTGCCGAGCCGTGGGGCGGAAAATATGTCAATTCGCGATTCCGGCTCCGCAGGAGCGGCGCCCTCCCAGGGATGCAGCGAGGCCCCGTAGCATGAAGCCATTGCTTCGTGCGAGGGTGAGAGGGTGAGACGCAGCGGACT
The DNA here is from genome assembly GCA_043744755.1 of Anatilimnocola sp. Taxonomy (GTDB): domain Bacteria; phylum Planctomycetota; class Planctomycetia; order Pirellulales; family Pirellulaceae; genus Anatilimnocola. Next base: position 600 of record JAYTUF010000458.1, on the reverse strand, counting down.
TTTGGCGACTCCCGCAATCCCCGCGAAGCTTCCGTCCCCGCTGAATGTAAACGGACTACCGCAATCCCCGCAATCAGAAGATTGTGGGGAACGAACCAGCAACGAGAAGCATCAAACCTTTCTCGGAACTTCGGGGCATTCGCATCCACCTGCCTGGTGGCATTTGCTCTCTTTTTGAACCACAGTTGTTTCCTTACCCAGGCAGGACATTTTCTCGATGCCGTTTTCGTCGCTCGTTCGCATGTTCTCTCGCCGTCAGCAGGTCACTCAAAAACAGGCAGTTCGCAAGCAGCGCCGCCGCAACTTTTTCGAGACGCTCGAAAAACGAGCGATGATGACCAACATCCCGCCCCTCGCGGTGGACGATGACTTCACCCAGGTGCATGATCGCAGCGTGGTCGGTGGCGTCTATTACAACGACAGCGACGCCAACAACGATGTCTTGACCTTTACCCTCGCATCCCAACCCGCGCACGGCACGGTGCAATTTTCGGACGGCAGTTTTGTCTTTGAACCCGACTCGTTGTTTGTCGGCGAAGACAGCTTCGACTACCTCGTCAGCGATGGCACGGAGACCGACGAAGGAACCGTCCGGCTGAC
>JAYTUF010000457.1:0-6595 GCA_043744755.1 Anatilimnocola sp. | reverse complement strand
GGTCGTCCGAAGATGGTGAGCATGGTGAGTTCTCCAGCGGCAAGATCGCGAGGCGGATATCAATGGGCGGGGCCGATCGGCGACGGATCGTCACCTTTCGACACTCCACTTATATCACATAACGGCACATATTGATGCGTCGAAACAGCCAATTTCAGATATTTTTTGTGAAGGTGGAAATTGTCGCCAGAAAGCCCGCGGTGTCAGCGAAGAAGAACCGCAAGTTGACGCGGGTCTCGTTCGCGCCGTTGAACGTTGAATATTGTCTACCAGTACAAGTACGGATTCCTCTTCTCTATAGGGGATGAGTTGCGATGCCTGGAATCGATTTCGCCGCAGTTCGCTCCAGCGTGCGCATTGCGCAAGTACTCCAACTCGCGGGTTTCGTCGCCGCGGAAACGCGTGATGATCAAGTGCGCGGGCCATGTCTCGTGCATGGCTCGTCGTCGCCCGAGAGCCGATCATTCTCGGCCAACCTGAGCCAAAATTCCTTTCATTGCTTCAGCTGCGGAGCGCAGGGAAATCAACTCGATCTATGGGTTGCCCTGGGCTGATGCCTTAGGTCAGTGACGATCATCCACTTTTGTTGCGTGAGGATCTGTCGTTTCATTGGCAGGCCTGTAGGGCCGACCCTCTCCCTGTTCTCACGCGGAGTACCGCGAGTACCGAGGAGAGGGAGTCGGTACGTGCTACGCACGTCATGAAAGTAGGCCGGAACAAGGTACTCCGCCGTTCAGGCAATTGGGCCGGTGACAGTCGTCTTGCGGCTCTGCCGGAACTGCGCGGCGTACCGCTTGTTCCGGCCTACTTGCTGCGAAGACAGGAATTCGACCTATGTAGGCGGCGCAAAACTCGGGTGCGTAAATACCGTCACTTCTGACTAGTGACTTGCCGAAAAATGGGATACGATAAATGACAGTGGGGCGCGAATGGGGTAGCGCGCTGGGGCAGCGCGCCCGCCAAACTGACCAGGCAGACTATTTCGACCCGCTTCCAGGGTTTCATTCTCGTGGCGAAGGAAACAGTACGATGTCGATTAAGAGATTTCGTGGCCGGGCGACCTGGTTGCTGGCCGGGTTGACACTGGGGTTGTTGGTGGGCGTGGGAACCGCCGCGGCGATTGTGTATGCGACTAATCTAAATACGACAAGGCCCGCCGGTGTAGCCCAGCATCCCGCCTGGCCGCAAGGGTTGCCGTTGCAAGCTTCGACGGCCTGCACCAGCGAAACGCTGGCGATTGCCACGGGTCGCGTGGACGACGATGTGGAAGGGTTGTTCACACTCGATTTCATCACCGGCGATTTGCAATGCTTTGTGATGAATCCGCGGCAGGGGAAATTCGTCGGTTGGTTCAAGACGAATGTCACGACGCAGTTGACCGTCGAAAAGGGGAAGAAGCCGCAATACCTGCTCGCCACGGGATCGTGGTCGCCGACCGGTGTGGCCACGACTCAGCGCCCAGCAGGCTGCGTGGTTTATGTGGCCGATGCCAATACCGGCTTGTTCGCCGCCTACACCTTCCCTTGGTTCAGGGGGGCTGCGTCCACCGGCATCACGCAATCGACCCCCATGCTGCCACTCGACATGAACAAAGCCCGCCACATTACGCTGCGAGCGGAATAGTGCTTCTCTCAGGCTCGGTTTTTTGTTGGCGCGTATGAGTGCTTTGAAAATTGTATTGAATGGCGAGGACCGCTCGCTCGCCGCGCCAGTGACGGTTGCGCAGTTGCTCGCCAGCCTGCAGATGCCGGAGCGCGGCGTGGCCGTGGAAGTGAATCAGCAGATCGTGCCCCGTGGATTGCACCAGCAGCATTGGTTGCAAGACGGCGACCAGTTGGAGATTGTCTCGCTGGTAGGGGGCGGCTGATCGCATGAGCCTGGCCCCCGCTGAGACTTCATCCCAGAACGAATCACTCGTCATCGGCACGCACACGCTGCGCAGCCGGCTGATCGTGGGGACCGGCAAGTACGAGACATTCGCACAGATGCAGCAAGCGCTCGATCTTTCGGGCGCGGATTGCCTCACCGTCGCTGTGCGCCGCGAGCGTTTGTACGATAGCCACGGCCAGAACATTCTCGACTTTATCGATCTCGCGCGGTACACGCTGCTGCCCAACACGGCCGGCTGTTACAACGCCGACGACGCCGTGCGCGTGGCCCGCATGGGGCGCGAGATTCTCCGTTCGCTGGAAAACGCCGGTGCCGATTGGGTGAAGCTCGAATGCCTGGGCGATCCCAAAACCTTACTGCCCGATCCAATTGAAACCTTGAAAGCCACCGAGCGTCTTGTCGCCGATGGGTTCCAAGTGCTGGTCTATACCAACGACGATCCGGTTCTCGCTCGTCGATTGAAGCACGTCGGCGCCACGGCCGTCATGCCCGCGGGCAGTCCCATTGGTTCGGGCCAGGGGGTGCTCAATGCCAATAACATTCGCATCATTCTCGAATATCTGAAGGCTGACGATCCGAACTATCCGGTCATCATCGACGCCGGCGTGGGGACCGCCAGCGATGTGGCCTTCGCGATGGAACTGGGCGTTGATGGCGTGCTGCTCAACACCGCCATCGCTCATGCCCGCGATCCCCTGCTGATGGCCCGCGCGATGCGCGCCGCCTGCGATGCCGGCCGCTGGGCCTATCAGGCGGGACGTATTCCCCGCCGTCTCTATGCCCAGGCCAGCAGCCCCGAAGAAGGGGTCATCAATATGAGGCCTTATCCGTCTTAATTGGGCGCGACTACTTGCTCGCCGTCGTCAGATTGCGGGCGGTCTGCAGGCCCATGCGGAAGATGGCATCGTCGGCATCAGGAATAACACCCTGGCCCTCGACTGGCTTGGCTGCTTGACGCACTGCAATATCCGGCACGATTCCTTGGCCGCTAATCGCGTGGCCGTGCGGCGTATACCATTTGGCGGTCGTAAGACGAATGCCCGCTCGGCTCACGGCGAGCGGAAAGATGCCTTGCACCGAACCTTTGCCGTAGCTCTTCTCGCCGACCACGGTGCCTCGTTTGTGATCGCGGACAGCGCCGGCGAGAATCTCGCTCGCACTGGCTGAATCGTGATCGATCAGCACGACGAGCGGCACGCGCCAGGTGCCGGCTAGTTGGCCCTTGTGATCGAAATCTTCTCGCGGACTGCGGCCCCGGGTCGAAACGATTAAGCCATCCGTCACAAACTTGTCGGCCACATCCACGGCCGCTTTGAGCAAGCCGCCGGGGTTGCCGCGCAGATCAATCACCAGGCTCTTCATCCCCTGTTCGTGCAATTTCCAAAGTGCGAGATCGACGTCGCGGGCCGTAGTCTTTTGAAAGCTGGTGAGCTTAAAGTATCCCACGTTGGCGGCGGCATCGATGATCCGCACATCCTCCACGCTGGGGACTTCCACGCGGCGGCGAGTCAGCTTCAGCGTCCGCACCGCGCCAAGCGAATCCTTGAGGACGACTGAGACCAGACTTCCTTCAGCACCTCGCAGTAAGTCCGCCAGTTGATCGGGCGAGACCTGATCGCTGGTCTTGTCATCGACCTGAACGATGCGGTCGCCTGTCTTGATTCCGCCTTGATCTGCCGGTCCAGCCGTGATGACGTTCACCACCAGCAAGCCCGCCGCTTCCGTTTTCAGTTCGACGCCCAGGCCGACAAAGTTCCCTTCAATCTGTGCGAAGATTTCGTCCATCTGGTTATCGGTTAGAAAGCTCGAATATTCATCGAGGGCCGCCGCGGCGCCGCTGGCATATTCCAGAATGACTGCCTGCGGGCTGATGGCATACCGCGTCTTGACCGTGCGGGCGATGGCTTCGACCAGGTCCTTGGCTTGCCGGCGATCATCAATGGCCTGGCGTTCGGTCCAGAAACGAATGTCGCGTTGCAACTGATTGAGTTGGTCCGCGGTCAGGTTCGTCCCATTCGCCGTGGCGAAAATCGGCTCGGTGAGAGCGGCGTCAAAATTCACCGTTCCCTGTCGCAGCAGGTCATGCCATTTGGGTTGATGAACATAATGGGCTGAAACTTTGAGGAGCACTTCTTCATAGATAGCGAGCGCTTCCACTTCGGTCAGCGTGTGAATGGCCTTGGTGTACGTCACATCCGAATAGCGGCGGGCGACATCATAATGGGCCCGCACCATGCTCAGACGTTGTTTTAATTCCGGCCGCTCGGGATGCGCCTTCAAAGCGTCTTCGTAATGCGAGAGCGCCTCGGCCCAGCGCTTCTGCAGTTCAAGCTGAGAACCTTGCTCGAGGGCCTGAGCAATATCCGCGGGGTTGCCCACGGCAACTTTGGCCGGAGACGTTTGTGCCCGAGCCAGGTCCGTCGTCGCTGCACAGAGTGCGGCGGCGGCCAGAACGGCGGTGCGGATCAAGTTGGGAAAGCGTTGAATCATCATTCCGTCTCGGCCGGCGAGTTCACGCTCCCGAGCGGCTACACGAGTCGGCCGAGCGCCGTCGCGCAAGCAGCAAGACTCGAAACCGGGGGAGCGGAACTACGCCGTTTCAGGATGCGGGCGAATCATCGGGCCGAAGCGCAACCGGCAGCGGGGATTGCTGCCAGGCCGGTGTGAGAATCAAGGTCCCAATTGCCCCGGCAAAATTTGCCGAAACGACCGGGTTGGAGCCCCCGAGTTCCCACTTGCCGACTCCCTCCACGCAAGTGCGAGGCAGAGCTTCAGCCAGATGGAATATAGGACACGATATCGCCCCGGTCAAAGAAAGTGGCGGCCATTGTTCCGCTTCCCTGAACAAGCTCCTGCGACAATCGACACAGGCGACATAAAGCAGTACGCAGCCGAAGGGGAGTTGGTTTTCGTTACCCGCGCGCGAGTGGGGTTTTGCGGGTTTTGTTGATTCTTTCACTGTCCCATTCAAACGCCCTTCTTCGGCCGCGGCACTCGCGAGCCTCCCTTGCCGCCGCGGCGTTTGCCCTGCGGCTCGTAAGACTCGATCTTGACGTCGCTCACGCGCTTGCCGACCGAGCCTTGCATCTGCGTGATCCGGTCGCGGAGAATCGCGGCTCGTTCAAACTCCATCGAGTCGGCAGCGGCCAGCATCTCGGCTTCTAATTCGTTGAGATACTCCTGCGTAATATACTCGGCCTCGTCGGTGCGGCCGACGGCTTCGTTGGCCCGGCGATGCGCGGAAACCGCTTCTTCAATCCCCTGGCGGATATTCTTCACGATCGTTTCCGGCGTGATGCCATGTTCGAGGTTATAAGCCTCCTGAATCTCGCGCCGCCGCCGGGTTTCATTGATGGCCAATTGCATTGAATTGGTCATCTTGTCCGCATACAGAATCACCTTGGCATTCACGTTACGAGCCGCCCGGCCGATGGTTTGAATCAGCGAAGTCTCGCTCCGCAAAAAGCCTTCCTTGTCCGCATCGAGAATCGCCACGAGTGAAACCTCAGGCAGGTCAAGCCCTTCCCGCAGCAGGTTCACACCAACCAGGCAATCGAAATGCCCCAGGCGCAGATCACGGAGCAGTTCTACCCGCTCGAACGCATCGAGCTCGCTATGCAGCCATTTGCAAGCAACCTTTTGTTCGACGAGATAGGCGGAAAGATCTTCGGCCAGGCGCTTCGTGAGCGCGGTCACGAGCACTCGCTCGCCAGCGGCCGCTCGTTCGCGAATCTGTCCCAGCAAATGCGGCACCTGCCCCCGCGCGGGTTGGACTTCAACCACGGGATCGAGCAGCCCCGTCGGGCGAATGATCTGCTCGACCACTTCGCCGCCGGTCGCATTCAATTCGTAGTCGTTGGGCGTGGCCGATACATAAACCACCTGGTTGATTTTGTGCTCCCACTCTTCAAACTTGAGCGGGCGATTGTCCAGCGCGCTCGGCAGGCGAAAACCATGCTCCACCAGCGTTGACTTGCGAGCGCGATCGCCGTTGAACATCGCCCGAATCTGCGGAATGGTCACATGCGATTCGTCGATGATCAGCAGGTAATCAGACGGAAAGAACTCATACAGCGTATCGGGAGTCGAACCCGCCGGCCGACCGGAGAGGGGACGGCTGTAGTTTTCAATCCCCGGACAATGCCCCACCTCTTGCAGCATCTCGATATCAAACCGCGTGCGAGCACTCAGCCGTTGTGCTTCCAGCAGCTTGCCGGCTTCGCGCAGTTGTTGCAGCCGCTCGTCCAGTTCCTGCTTGATCGTATCGATGGCTTCCTTGATCCGATCCTCACTCATCACAAAGTGCTTGGCGGGATAGATGAACAACTCTTTGTGCAGCGATATCGTCTCGCCGCTCGTCGGGTTGATGATCGAGAGCTTCTCGACTTCATCCCCCCAGAACTCGATGCGATAGGCATACTCTTCATACGAGGGCCAGACCTCGACGCAGTCGCCGCGAACGCGAATCTTGCTCCGCTCGAACGAGATGTCGTTGCGGTCGTATTGAATATCAACCAGCCGCCGCAACATCTCGTCCCGGTCGATTACCTGGCCGACCGCGAGACCGACCATCATTGCCTTGTAGTCCTTGGGCGAACCCAAGCCATAAATGCACGAGACGCTGGCGACAATGATCACATCTTGCCGGCTGACTAGCGAACTGGTCGTCGCCAGCCGCAAGCGGTCGAGCTCTTGATTGATCGAG
>JAYTUF010000456.1:0-24883 GCA_043744755.1 Anatilimnocola sp. | reverse complement strand
TCGTCGGGAAGACTTCCAGCCGGAAGTGACTGCCAAGACGGTCGCTCGCATTGAACAAGGAAAAGTAGCTCGTATCCAAAAGGCTACACTTGAGTCGCTCGCCAGGCATCTGGCCGTCGAACCGCGGGAGATTCAGACCTTCTAAGCGAGGAGCAAACGGGGATGCCTTGCCAACCAGCGCCGCTCATGCAGAATCAGGGTTCCGTTCGGCCTTGAAACTTGCCCCGGAAGCTCTGCCCTGAAACCTGGACTTGGAAAGTAGTAAGTCTATGCCGCACACGGTGGTGATTTTTGGCGCTTCCGGCGATCTGACCAGCCGCAAATTGATTCCCGCGCTCTATCTGCTGCATCAAAAGGGTCGGCTGCCGAAGGAGACTCGCGTCGTGGGCGTCGCCCGCACGCCGTACACGCATGAGGCCTGGCGAGCGGAACTCGAAACCAGCACCAAAGAGTTCACCGGCAAAGAATTCGACGCTGACAAGTGGCAGGCGTTTGCCAGTTCCATCTTTTATCAGCGGGGCGACATCGATGACGTGGCCAGCTTCACCGCGCTGAAAACGTTCTTAGAGACCGAGATTGAAAACAACGCGCCCGCGAGCCGGCTGTACTATCTTTCCACCAGTCCCACGCTCTATGCCACTGCCATCGAGCAACTGGGCGCGGCCGGCCTGGCGGAGGAATCAAAGGGGGTGCGGCGGATCATCATCGAAAAGCCCTTCGGCACGAACCTGGCGTCGGCGAAGGCTTTGAACATTGCCACGCACAAGGTGTTCAATGAAAAGCAGGTCTATCGCATCGATCATTACCTGGGCAAAGAGACCGTGCAGAACCTGCTCGTGCTGCGGTTTGCCAACACGATCTTCGAGCCGATTTGGAACCGCAACTACATCGACCACGTGCAGATCACGGTGGCGGAAGAGGTCGAAGTCGGCAGCCGCGGCGGGTATTACGACAAGGCAGGCGTGCTCCGCGATATGTTTCAGAATCACATCCTGCAACTGCTGATGATCACGGCTATGGAATCGCCCGTCCGCTACCAGGCCGATTTCATTCGCGATGAAAAGGTGAAAGTGCTGCGAGCGATTCGTCCGCTGACGGGCGCTGATTTTGCGCACTCAACTCTCCGCGGGCAATACACGGGCTATCGCCAGGCCAAGGATGTGCCGCCGGAGAGCAACGTCGCCACGTTCGCCGCGCTGAAGCTCCAGGTCGATAACTGGCGGTGGAATCGGGTGCCCTTTTATCTCCGCTCGGGCAAGGCCATGAGTTGCCGCACGACGCAGATCGTGATTCAGTTCAAAGAACCGCCGCAACTGCTGTTCGCGGATGGGCCGCGGTCGAGTCTCGATGCCAACCGATTGGTGATTCAGATTCAGCCGGCGGAAGGGATTCAGTTGCACTTTCAAACCAAGGTTCCCGATGCGGGCATGAAGTTGCGGATGACCGATTTGAATTTCAGTTTCCTGCGCGAATACACGGGCGCGCTGCCGGACGCCTATCAGCGCCTGCTGCTCGACGCGCTCAACGGCGACGCGAGCTTGTTCGCCCGCAGCGACGAAGTGGAAATCGCCTGGGGCATCATCGACCCGATCCTCGCTGCTTGGGAAAGTCCCGCCGCGCCGCCGCTCGAATTCTATCCGCCTGGCCAATGGGGTCCCGATCAATCGGACGAATGGATGCACGCGCAGAACCGCAGTTGGTTCGATGTTTGCCCCGTGCTGCATTAGTCTTCTATTCACCATGAAAGCGCATTCGGCCTGATGTCTTCCTTTCGCTTTGACTTGCACCATACCGATGCACACTCGCACGCGCGGCGTGGCACGTTTCACACGCCGCATGGCCCGGTGGAGATGCCGGCCTTCATGCCCGTGGGCACGCAGGGGACGGTGAAAGGGTTGACCATCGACATGGTCCGCGAGACAGGCGCTCAGATGGTGCTGAGCAATACCTATCATCTCGCGCTGCGGCCGACGGAGCGGGTGGTGAAGGAACTGGGCGGGCTGCATGGCTTCATGCGCTGGGACGGGCCGATCCTGACCGATAGCGGCGGCTTTCAACTCTTCAGCCTGGCCCAGATGACAAAGATCAGCGAGCAAGCCGCGGTCTTTCGGTCGCACATCGATGGCAGCCTGCTGGAACTATCTCCCGAGCGGGCGATTCAAATTCAAGAAGACCTGGGCAGCGATGTGGCCATGGTCCTCGATCACGTCATCGCGCTGCCGGCCGAAGATGCGGCGATCCGCGCCGCCTGTGAACGAACCATCCGCTGGGCGGGCCGCTGCCAGACCGCGGCGAAAAGGCCTGAGCAAGCGCAGTTCGCCATTGTCCAAGGTGGGCTGAATCCGGCTTTGCGAATCTGGTGCGCGGAAGAACTTGCGAAGCTCGATTTTCCCGGATACGCCGTTGGCGGCTTGAGCGTGGGGGAAAAGCCGGCGGAAATGTATGCGGTGCTGGACGAAGTTTGCCCGGCGATGCCCGTACACAAGCCCCGCTATCTGATGGGAGTGGGCACGCCCATCGATTTGCTCGAAGCCGTGCGCCGCGGCATCGACTTGTTCGATTGCGTCCTCCCCACCCGCAACGGCAGAAACGGCATGGCCTTCACCGACAAGGGTCCATTGAAACTCAAAAACCTCAGGCATCAGCTCGATACGAAGCCTGTCGAAGAGGGCTGCCCGTGCCCCGCTTGCAAACACAGCCGCGGCTACCTGCGACACCTCTTCATGGCCGACGAAATGCTCGGCCCGATGCTCCTCTCGGCTCACAACCTGGCCTATTACCAACGGCTGTTAGCGGGAGCGCGAGCCGCCATCGAGCAGGATCGGTTCGTTGAGTACTACGAGCAGAAAGTAGCGGGGTGGCAGAAGTCGCCGGAGATGGTGGCGTAGCCAAGTAGTATCGCGCCCCTGAGTTTAACAACGATCACGCAGCGGCCGCGGTGGCTCGTTCGTGGTGCGGGGTGGCTCGGAGCAACAGGCAGCCTTGCAAGACTTCGGCACGGCCGGGGCTGCCAACGGCGGCGGTGGGACAGGCGATCAGACCGCTTAGCCGTAACCAATGTTTCATGAGGCCGTAAGGTACCGAGCTGGAACTAACATTTCCGATCTGGCCGGTCAAGCCATTGATGACCTCCGCGCGAATACCCAGTTGTTCCACCTTCATCGCGGTGAGGCGGACAATGGCGGCACCCGCCTGATGGGGCAACACGTAGCGTACGTCATCGTTGCCGATTCCCGTCGCCGTGAGCGCGTCAGCCAAGGCACTGGCCATCGCCCGCGGCGCGGCATCGGCGATGCCCATGCCGTCCAGCGAGAACACCAGCCGGCGTGGATCATGGCGCTCGCCGCCGTCGCGGGTTGGCGTTAGTACGTTCTCGCGCTGGTGAAAGTTGAAGAAAGCCGAACTAGCGGGACGGCGTTCCGCGTTTGCATGTACGAGTTCAAAATGCACTGGATGCCGGCGGTTGTCGGTGCGGGCGAGCAGTGTGGCCGTCGCCAGGTCGCCAAACAGACCGGCCGTTTGGGGACAACCATAATCGGTAATCCGGCTGATCCGGCTGGCAGTCACCACCAGGATGAACTGGTTGGGTTGCAACTTCAGCCGCGGCAAGATTCGCTGCGTCACCATCGCCAAGGCCCGCGGATATCCGCTGCAAAACCAATTGACCGCGGTCACCCGGCACTTGGCGAGGCCCAAGCGTCGCGCCAATTGCCGCGCTCCGCGTCGGGAACGCTCCTTCTGCGCCAAGTCATCACCCAAATATTGATGCGCCACCGCCATCGGCACGTAGGAGGGAGAGACAAACACCAAAGCGGCACAATCGCTCAGATCGCAGGCCGTTTCCGCCTGCAGGGCGCGAACTGCCTGTAAGCCGAGAACCGTCTCGTCTTCCGTTGCCACGTGGCGGGCTTCAATGCCGGTATGCTGTGCGAATTTGCGCGGCATCCTCCCGCCAAACCAAGCATTGCCGAGCGACCACGAGGGTTCGAACGCGGCAATTGCCGAGATTCCTATCGCCGGTAGAGCATTGGTAACCATCGTGCTTTGCCTGATCCCGACACCGCTGCCTGGCCTGCAGCCGTTCCCGCTAATCCACTACACCTTTCCTTCGGGTTTAAGCTAGCGGTTTCACCACGATCGTTTAAGTTATTCCGACGACTTCGATTGTGCGGACTTCACGACGAGTTGCGGGGCTAGTCCAGGGCAACCCAAACGCCACAAATTCCGCAAATTTGGTAATCGTTCTCGCGCGTGACCTAACGTGTCCAAGCCCCGTGGTTAGATGGTTGAATTCATTTTCAACCCCTTTCCCCGGAGAACGATCATGGAGATGCGATTGCAGTTGCCGCCCAGTTGGCGGGATTTTGAAGCCTATCGGCTGGTGAAGGTGCAGCAGAAATCGACTCGCGCGGCTGCCAAGGAGCTGGGTGTTTCGCAGACCCGCGTGCGGCAGGTGATTGAGCGGGTCGCGGCGTTTTTGATCGAAACCGCCCCCGGCTCCGACGATGCAGAGCGGCGCGAGCGCGGGCTGCAGGTTGCCGAGCAAGTGGCCGCGGAACGGGTTGATTTTCTGTATGGGCAGGCGGTGCAATGCTTCAAGCGATCGAAGGGGGTCCATGAGACGATCCGCGTGATTGAGGTCGAGGGGAAACCGACCGTGACGATCGGCATCACGCGGGAAGACTATGGCGATGTCCGCATTCTCATGTCAGCCGCCAAGCTGGCTCTGTTCGGTACGAAACTGCCTATGCCCTGTTTGGCGACTGGGATTGAAGTCGAGGAAGAAGACGGAGACGAGGAGCCAGAGACGGAGGGCAAGGAAGTCGAGACGGAGACCATTGAGGCGACCCCCAAGGCTGTTTCTCCCCCGGTTAGTGCCTGTTCGCCCCTGCCGAGTGAGCAGGGGGCAGAGGCGGCAGTGAAGCGGGAGCAACTGCGCGTAAGTCTTTTGCAGGAAATCAGTTCCATGAAGGAGAAGCTGGAGCGAGTTGGCAGCGGCAAGTTGCTCAAGGACCCTGTTCAGTTGCCGAATGCAGGCCAAGGGAGCCCGCCGCGGGAGCCAGGTAGTGCGGCGAGTTGACGTCGATCTGAAGGCATTTTTTCGTGCTATCGCCCCTTAGTCGTCTTTCGCTCCGCGAAAAAACGTCCTTTCGCGGAGCGAAAGGTGACAAACTTCCGAACGGCCCTTGTGGCTGGGCGGATGATAGCGATATACTACCCTGCTTCAGCCGAACTGGGGATGGTTTGCGAAGGGCGTTTTATGAAGGTCAGGGCAAGCGTTAAAAAGATTTGCGACAATTGCAAGATCGTGCGCCGCAAAGGCCGCGTCTATGTTGTCTGCTCGAACGCGCGGCATAAGCAGCGCCAGGGTTAATGCATTTTAAGGTGAGGAATCAGAGGCTATGCCACGTCTGCTCGGTGTTGATATTCCCAACGATAAGCCCACGTTCATTTCGCTCCGTTATTTGTACGGGGTGGGTGATCAGATTGCTCGCGAATTGTGTCACAAAGCGGGCATCAATCAGCAGAAGCATGCCCGCGAGCTGACCGAAGAAGAAATCGCCCGGCTGGCCACGCTGTTGGAACGTGATTACACGGTCGAAGGTCCGCTCCGCCGGCAGATTCAGCAGAACATCGGCCGGTTGCGGCACGTTCGCTGCTATCGCGGCATTCGGCATGGTCTGGGCCTGCCGGTGCGTGGTCAACGAACCAAGACGAACGCTCGTACTCGCAAGGGCATTAAGAAGACGGTTGCCGGCAAGAAGGGCGTGAAGGATCTGCGGTAAGGTTTCGATGTAGCTGAATTCGCCAGAATTCAGTGCGTCGCAAGTCTGAATTCTGGCGAATTCAGCTACAGATACAGTCAGGAGCAGCAAGCAGTGTCGAAGGTCAAGAAGAAAAAGATTCGTCGCAACGTCACCGTGGCCATCGCCCATGTGCGGGCTACGTTCAATAACACCACCGTGACCATTACGGACACCAAGGGTGATACGCTGTGCTGGGCGAGTGCCGGCACGAGTGGCTTCAAGGGCAGCCGCAAAAGCACGCCGTTCGCAGGCCAATGCGCAGGTCAACAGGCGGCAGAAAAGGCCTCGAAGTTCGGCGTGAAGGAACTGGAAGTCCGCGTCAAAGGTCCGGGTTCGGGCCGCGAAAGCGCGATCACCGCTCTGCAGACGGCCGGCATGACGGTCAAGACCATTGAAGATTGCACGCCGATTCCGCACAATGGCTGCCGCCCACCCAAGCGCCGCCGCGTGTAGACTGTTGGATATAGACTGGCGATTTTGCGTGAAGCTGGTTTGTCGTCTTTCGCTCCGCGAAAGCACGTTCTTTTGCGGAGCAAAAGACGACACTAAATTCGGTTCAGGGGGATTTTGAGAATGCAACCTAAAGCAGCAATGCACGTTCGGTGGCGCGGTTTGGAATTGCCGAGTCTGGTCAATTGCGACGCGGCTTCGCTGTCCACCACCTATGGCAAGTTCGTCGCCGAACCGTTCGAGCGTGGTTTCGGCGTGACCGTCGGTAACAGCATCCGCCGCGTGCTTCTTTCCAGCTTGGAAGGTTCCGCCGTCACGCAGATCAAGATTCGCGGTGCCCAGCACGAGTTCACCACGATTCCCGGCGTGCTCGAAGACGTGACCGATATCGTCCTCAACGTCAAATCGCTGGTGGTCAAGAACCACAGTGAATCGACCCGCGTTATCACCGTCGAAAAGAACACCGCCGGCGTGATCACCGGCGCCGATGTGCAGACCGATTCCGACGTGGAGATCATCAACAAGGATCACGTCCTCTGCACGCTGACCGACAACGTCCCCTTCATGATGGAAATGGTCGTCGAGAACGGCCGCGGCTACATTCCTTCCACGGAACATAGCACGGGCGATCACGAAATCGGCATCATTCCCGTGGATGCGATCTACAGCCCGATCGTCCGCGTGCGGTACGAAATCGAAGAGACCCGCGTGGGCCAAAAGACGAACTTCGACCGGATGATCTTCGAGATTTGGACCAACGGCGCGATCCATCCCGAGATGGCCCTCGTCGAAGCCGCTAAGATTCTCCGCAAGCACCTCAACCCGTTCGTGCAATACGCCGAACTGGGCCCGAAGGTCCACGCTGCCCCCCGTGGCGGCACGGTCGGCGGCGATGGCGCTTTGGAAACGAAGCTAGGCCTCAGTCTGGCCGAAATGAAGCTCTCGGTGCGGGCCATGAACTGCCTCGAATCGGAAAACATTCACACGGTCCGCGACCTGGTGCAGAAGAGCGAAGATCAACTCCTCGAAGTTCGCAACTTCGGCGAGACGACGCTGCACGAAGTTAAAGAAAAGCTGCACGACATGGGGATGTACCTGGGAATGCGAGTCCCACCCGTGTCGGCCCCGCGCTAACGATATAGTCGCCATCGCCAAAGTCGCCTTTCGCTCCGCGAAAGGGCGTTCTTTCGCGGAGCGAAAGACGACATTAACTAAGTATTTTGCATAACGGTTTATTGCCATGCGACATCGACGACGAAGCCGGGTTCTCGGCCGCTCTCCCAGCCATCGCAAAGCGATGCTCAAGAACTTGGCCAGCGCGATCTTTCTGACCGAGCGGGATGCCGAGGGGGAAGAAAACACGCCCAAGATCAAGGGGCGGATCGTCACCACGTTGCACAAAGCTAAAGAGGTGCGCTCGCTCGTCGAGAAGAGCATCACCATCGCCAAGAAGGCTCTGATTCATCAAGAGACCGCTGCCCAGTTCGCCACCACGGCCGCTCGGCAGACCGAAGCCTGGAAGACTTGGCGGAAGAGCGATCAATGGCAAAAGTGGGCGGCCGCGATGGCCCCCGTCGTCAATGCCCGCCGTCGCTGCATTCAAATGCTGGGCGATAAACAGGCCGTGCGCCTGCTATTCAGCGAAGTCGCCCCGCGGTTCAAGGACCGCGAAGGTGGCTACACCCGCGTGCTGCGGCTCGCCAAGCCCCGCTTGGGCGATGCCGGCATCCGCGGCATTTTGGAGTTCACCGGCGTCCGCGACCGCAAGGTGCAAAAGAGCGAAAAGCCCGCCTTCGACGAAGCGGCGACTTAGTACACTGTTGGCCTAAGTAGAGGTGCCACTGGCGAGGAAGTCGCGCAGAATGAGCTATTTGGCAATTGAGTTCACCCGCGACTGACGGCCAGTGTTGGCGTTCCGTTGCGGCTCAGCACTGGCCGTCAGTCTCGGCAACGTCTTCAATGACGTCAACATTTATCGCTCGACTTCCTTGCCAGTGGCACACGAAGTCGAAGACACGGGAGAGCAAGGATGGCTCCTCTTTCCACTCGCCAAACGGCCACCGGCTTTGATTTTTGCATCGCGATGCGGCAATTGGGTCAGGACATTGTCGCCCGCACGCCGTCGCTCGCCCACGTCGATTTCCGGCAGATCGCCATCGTCTTCGCCCAGGCTCGCAAGCGAGTCAATTATGGCCTGTATGCCTCGCTCACGCCGCTCCGATTTCGCGATGGCAGCCTGACCACGAAACGCCGCGGTCGGCAGTATACGATTCAACGGCTGCACGATCCGAGCGGCGTCGAACTGCTCTACATCCTGACGTTCTATCTGCCCCGGTTCCAGGATCTCGATCTGCGCGAGAAGTTGATCACCATCTTTCACGAACTGTGGCACGTCAGCCCTGATTTCAACGGCGACATTCGCCGGCACGAGGGCCGCTGCTATGCTCACACCGGTTCGCAGGCCCAGTACGATGCTCACATGGGCTTGCTCGTCGATGCCTGGCTAGAGCAGCATCCGCCCGAAGCGCTCTGGAGCTTTTTGAAGCTCGACTTCACGCAACTCCACTCCCGCTGGGGTCGCATCACGGGACACCGCATTGCGCGGCCGCGGTTGATACCCGCGTAGGCCGGAACCAGCGTACTCGCGCAGTTCCGGCAGTTGGGCAATGGTGGGTTGGTTCGAGGTTCATGCCGGAACTTCGGAGTACCTTGTTCCGGCCTACTTCCTACTCCTGTCTTGGCAACTTCACTCGATCGAGCACGACGGCGGAGAGGATCACCAGGCCGTAGACAATCTGCTGCCGCTTGCTTTCCAGGCCGATCAGGTTCATGCCGTTGGCGATCACGGCGAGGATCAAAGCCCCGATGAGCGTGCCTCCCATTTTGCCTCGGCCGCCGCTGAGCGATGTGCCGCCGACCACCACGGCGGCGATGACCAGCAATTCATACTTGGCGCCCAAGTTGGGATTGGAGGCCGCGAATTGCGAAGCGAGCAGCACGCCTCCCAGTCCGGCCAAAGCGGCGCAGATCACATACGCGGCAATGGTCACGCGCTGCACCGGCACGCCGCATAGCCAGGCCGCCTGGCGATTGCCGCCGACGGCGTACAAATGCCGGCCGAAGACGGTGTGGGTCATGACGAGATGGGCGAGCAAGTAAAGTCCGGCAGTGAGGATCACCGAATTGGGCAGCCGCCAGATCAACGTCCCGGTGCAGAACCAACTGAAGCTCGGCGGCACTTCGTTGATCGTGGCTCCGCCGGCCAGATCGTAAGCCAGTCCTTCGGCCAGCAGCATCATGGCCAGCGTCACAATGAACGCCGGCACCCGCAGCAGCGTGATGAACAAGCCAGAGGTCAAGCCGATCAATCCACAAAACAGAATCGCGGCGAGCGAACACCAGACCAGCGAGAACAGCCCGGCCTCGACTCCGCCGCCGTAGTCCCGCACCAGCCGGGTACAAAGGACCGCCGAGAGCGCGATCAGGCTTCCAACCGAGAGATCGATCCCACCCGTGATGATGACCATCGTCATGCCAATCGCGATGATCGCGATGACCGCGATCTGGTTGCCGATGTTGAGCAAGTTGTCCGTCTTCAGCACATTCGGCCAGTAATAGGGGACCGGCTTGAGCACGGGAATCGCGGGCGACTGGGCTTCGCGGGCCCAGGTCTGCACCGCCGCCCATTCACTGGCCGCTTCACTGGCAGCAATCAAGTCGATCCGCCGCGCACCCGCCAACTCTTGATCGAGCGCTCGGCGGGCTTGCGGCGGATTGCCGTTGACGACCGTGGCGACCTCCACCTGCAAAGACTTCAACTCTGTCGCTAGGGCTTGGGCGAACGCGGTATCTTCGGCTGTATCGCGGGCGATGATCGCCACCCGCTTCCCGCGCGGCAATTCAGCCGCGACGCGCCCAGCCAGCACGCGGCCCGCGGCAGCGCCCGTGGGAGATTGCTTGTCCCAGGTCAGCACGCTCAAAATCGCGACGAGCAACAGCAGGGCCAGCAACATCGATTGCTCGGCCCACCAGCCGCGCAGCCAATGGCGTTTGGCTGGATCGGCAACTGGCTTCGCGGCAGGAGAAGGTTCAGGCATCGCAGGATGTGGTCCAGCGCGGGAGGATTACTTGTTGAGCGATTCGTCCTTTTGCCCATCGGCCTGCCGGTAGAGTTCCGTCGCCAGGAGTTGCTCCCGGGGCGGTTCCTTGCCGGCGAAGTAATCGAGAATCGACCGCGCCGTCAGCTTGCCGATTCGATCCGGGTATTGAATCGGATCGGCGTAGATCTTGCCGTCCCGAATCGCTTCCTTGCCTGATTTTTGGCCGTCAAACCCAATGATCTTCACCTGGTCCGTTTTCTGCGCGCGTTTGACGGCGCTGTAGGCGCCCAAGGCGGAAGGATCGTTAATCGCAAAGATGCCGACGAGATCGGGATGGGCTTGCAGGGCGTCGTCGGTCGCTTGCGAGCCCCGTTCGAGAGCGCCCTCGCCCGGCAATTCGGAGACGATTTCTATCTTCCGTTCGGGTTGCTCGGCATTGTGCTTCGCAATGACTTCTTTGAAACCCTTCACGCGAAGCTGGCACGACTCGGCTGTCTTGTAATCGAGAACGACCACCTTGCCTCCCGCCTCACCGATCGCTTCAATCATGGCGACGCCGGCCAACGTGCCGCCGCTGTAATTATCGGTGGCAATGTGCGAAACAACCTTGGCATTGGGCGCGGTGCAGGCCAAGTCAGCCGTGAAAACCGGAATGCCCGCCGTATTGGCCTTCTGAATCGCGGGACCGATGGCGACCGCATCGCAAGGGCAGAGCACAATGGCCGAGCAGCCCTGCGAGATGAAGTCTTCGATCTGCCGCTGCTGCTTAGCGACGTCCTTCTCACCGGCCACGATGATCGTGGTGTAGCCGTCTTTCTTCACTTCCTCGGTGATGTTGGTGGCAATGATCTTGAAGAAGTCGTTGTCGAAAGTGAGGATCGAAATGCCGATGGGCCGCTTCGCATTGATGGGCACGCTGCCCGTGGAGACCGGCGCATTACCCGTTGCAGGGACCGCGGCATTCGGCGTGCAACCTGCGAGGGCTAGAGCGACCAGGAATAAAAACGAGGACCAAGGGAGAACCATTCGCACGGACATGGAGAGACTCCGCGAGACATCACTGGGGAAGCGGTGGACGTGTGAGGTATGGTAACAGCGCCAATGGCGAATGCGAGTGCGTTCCCGGCGTACTCCCGCCCAGTGCCTCTCGTCCCTACAATGGATGTCAGTCAGCCAATTTCATCTAGCACCGATAGATCAGCACAGACAGGCATTCATGGAAACCGAATGGTACTCGCGCGCGAGCGCACTGCAGCAACGGGTCGGCCAACTTCGAGACAGTCTTTGACTACGGCAACAAGCTGCAGAAAGTGACGGAAATCGAAGAGCGGATGGGCGCGCCCGATTTCTGGAATAACCAGGAGAAAGCTCGCGACGTCATGGGCAAACTCAAAGCCCTGCTGGCCGTGACGAAGCCGCTGCACGAAGTGGTCAAGGGTTCGGAAGACTTGCTCGGCCTGCTCGAAATGGCCGAGGCCGACGAGAGCCTGGCCGGCGAAGTGATGGGGGAGATCGACCGACTGGAAAAGCTGGTTGATGACCTTGAGTTGCAAGCGCTCCTTGATGGCCCGCATGATTCGCACAATGCGATCATGAGCATCTATGCCCGCGACGGCGGCACCGATGCGAATGACTGGGCCGAAATGCTGCTGCGGATGTATTCGCAGTATGCTGCCAAGAACGGTTACGAGGTGGTCTTGATGGATCGCGTCGACAACGATCAGGCCGGCATCCACAGCGCCACCGTGATGATCAAGGGGCCGATGGCGTATGGCTATTTGAAAGGCGAAACGGGCCTGCATCGGCTGGTGCGGATCAGCCCGTTCAATTCGGAAGGGAAACGGCAGACGAGTTTCGCCGCCATCGATGTTTCGCCCGAAGTCGAGGACGAAGCCGAAATTGAAGTCGATTGGGCCAAGGACGTGCGCGAAGAGACCATGCGAGCCGGCGGCGCGGGTGGCCAGCATGTGAACAAAACCGAAAGCGCGATTCGCTTGACGCATTACGAGACTGGCATCGACGTGAAGTGCCAGAATGAACGGAGCCAACATCAGAACCGAGCCCTCGCGCGCAAAATGCTGCTCGCCCGTCTCGCCCGCCTGGCCGATGAAAAACGCGAAGCCGCCTCAGCCCTGGAATACAAAGGGAAAGCGAAAGTCGGCTTCGGCTCGCAGATTCGCAACTACTTCCTGCACCCCGATCAGCGTGTGAAAGATCAACGCACCGGCTACCTGATGAGCAACTTTCATCAAGTGCTGGACGGCAACATCCAGGGCTTTATTGATTCGTACCTGCGCTGGCGGATGAAGCAAGGAGGGGAACCGGTCATGGGTGATCAGGACGACGAGTAGCGCTGCGAGATCAATTCCAAGTTGTGCTCAATGCCGCGCATTCATCCAGGCCGATGATTAAGGTTCTTCTCACTCTTTTCTGCTGACTTGATCTCGAAACCAAAACCTCATGGTCTTTCCTATCTCCGACGATAACAGCGATCGCCGCATTTTTCCGGCGGTGAATGTGGGTTTGATTGTCGTTAACGTGTTGGTGTTTGTGCTGCTGCAGGGGATGGGGACCAACGAAGCGTTTACGATGGCGTTCTCGACGGTGCCGCAGGAGATTGTGAGCGGCAAGGATGAAGTCACGCCCGATCAGATCAAGGTCGTCAAGACAGCCGAGGGACCGGTGCAAGTAAAGGTGCCGGGATTGAAGCGGACGCCCGGTTCGGTTTATCTCACGCTATTGACGTCCATGTTCATGCACGGCGGCATCGCGCACTTGGCGGGGAACATGTGGTTCCTGTGGATCTTTGGCGACAACATCGAAAACGATTTGGGACGGGTGCGCTACCTGGCGTTCTATCTGCTCACGGGGTTGCTGGCTTCGCTCACGCATGTCTTCACCAGCTTGGGTGGCGACTCGGCGCTGATTCCCAGCCTGGGCGCATCGGGGGCCATCTCCGGCGTGATGGGCGCGTATTTGGTGTTGCATCCGCGGCGGCAAGTCACGGTGCTGCTGTTTCGCGTCATTACGCAGGTGCCCGGCTTCGTCGCCGTGGGAATCTGGTTCGCGTTTCAGATTGTCAGCAGCCTGGGCGTACTCGGCGGACGCGGGGATGGCGTGGCTTATGGCGCCCACATCGGCGGGTTCATTGCCGGCGCGGCATTAGTGAAGGTCTTCACCCTGGGCTTGCCGCAGAACTTGCCGCTGACGGACACGCAACCGCCCCAGCGTGGTTCTTATGGACGACCGCGGCGGAGCGAATGGCAATGAAAGACGACTTTTGACTGTACGACAGGCTCCCCGCGGCGCTATAATAGAATGAGAGACCTGCGGGGTCTTCCCACCTTCGGCCGGGCGCCTGCCAGGCCCCGATTTCGTCCTTCGCGCCGGCACTACGCAAACGCGTAAGTCTTGGCCGGCAAAATGATTGAGGCTGTTCCATGCTGGCTCGTTCCCGCACCGACATGATCGCGATTTGGGCCGTGCGGCTCGGCATCTGGCTCGCCGCTTGCAGCTTGGCGTTCATACTCACGCGCGTGCCACTGCACAAGCAGGACGCGATCGCCAGCTATTCCGCACCCAAGCCCGAATCAATTGAAACGCCGCTCGATAAACCCAAAGGCCCCGCCGGCCTGATGCCCGGCATGATGAATCGCCCGCCTGCGGCTGCCAATGACAAGCTTGAGTTTGAGAAGCCGGAAGGCTGGACGGAGACGGCCGGCAATCAATTCAGCTTGAAGGCGTTTGAGGTCGTCGAGGGGGACGAGCGCATCGATATCACGGTTAGCGCCACGGGCGGCGACCTGCTCGCGAACATGGATCGCTGGCGGATGCAGGTTGGTCTGCCTGGGTTCACGGAAGAGGAGTTTGCCAAAGCCTTTCAAACCCGCGAAGTCAACGGCCTGCCCGCTCAGTTTATTGAAATGCACTCCGCCAAGGACGCGGAGAAAAAGCAATCGATCCTGGGTGTCGTCGTCCCCGCTGGCGAACGCACCTGGTTCATCAAACTGCGAGGCTCGACGTCCCTGGCCGAGCGCGAACGAGAACGATTCGAAGCTTTTGCGAAATCACTCACCTGGTAACGTCGCCCTTTAGCTCGGCGACTCAAAGCCTCTCTCCCGCTCGATGCGGAGCATTGTTTTCTTATGTCGATTGCAGCCAACTATCCGGGTGAAGTTCTTCCCGCCAAAGCAGTCCGCGAAGAAAAGCCAATGTCGCTCGCGGCGAAGATTGATTGGCTGATCGCGCCTCTCGGATCGCAAAAAATCGCCGTCGCGGCTTTCGCGTATGGCATCTTCGTGATCTTCATCGGCACGCTGGCCCAAACCGAAAAGGACATCTGGCAAGTAATGCCCGAATACTTTCGGGCTTGGATCATGTGGGTGGACATCAACCTGATGCCCAGCGTGCTCTATCCGGCCTGGAAGCGTTGGGATAGCGTACCGCTGATACCCATGCCGGGCGGCATGTTTGTCGGCATTACGATGATCATCAACATGCTGTTCGCCCACTCACGCTGGATTTTGCAACTGAAAGCCAAGCCGACGGCCCTGCTCGCGGGCGCGGGCCTGATTGGCCTGGGCTGGCTCGTCACGCTGCTCATCATTCTCAATGGTCACAGCCGGGGCGGGTTTCAAGCCCAACCGCCGTTCTCTTGGGAATTGTTTTGGATGGGTTTGCAAGTCTCGATGATTGCAACCTGGGTCGCATCTGTTTTTGCCTATATCTGGATCGGCGTACAACCTGCCTTTCAACAAGCCAAACTGACGATGCTCCGCGTGGTGATGCTGGCCATTTTCGGTGTGCTGCTCCTGGGGCTATCGGTGCTGGTTTGGTTCTTATTGTTTAAGGTGGACTTTCCGGGCTCTAGGGGCCTGCGCATTATTTGGCAACTGTTACAAGGGACTGTGGCTGGCGTCATCCTGCTGGGTGGATGCCGGCTAGTTTTCGAAAAGCGCGGTGGCGCCGCATTGCTGCATCAAGGGATGTTGCTTTTGATGTTAAACGAATTATTCGTTGCTCATTATGCTGTCGAGTACAACATGATGTTGGGTGAAGGACAAACTGCGAATAGTTTGCGCGATATTCGGGCTACTGAGATCGCTCTGATCGACCGCTCTGGCAAGGAACAGGATCAGCACTTTGTCGTCCCTTTCCAAATGATCCTCGATAACGCGCAAGCAAATGAAACTGCAATCAAGGAGAAAAAGCCTCTCCAGCCAGTCATCGATCAAAAGGGGCAGTTGCCTGTCTCGATAACCGTCTTGCAATACACACGCAATGCCGAAGTACGAAAGGTGAAGAAAGACGAGAAGACCCCAGCAACGGCCGGCATTGGATTGCAATATGCCGTGGCTCCCCTCGCAGCCGCCAAGGGAACCGATACGGAAGGTGCCCCCGATCAGGGCGCTGCATACATTCTATTTAAAGATAAGAAGTCCGGTGCCGATTTGGGCACCTATCTGTTGGCTCAGGTAGTGACGGAATCCGGCGAGGCGAGTCTGCAGGAGACTGTTACGGTTGGTAGCCAGACCTACTTGGCCGGACTGCGCTTCAAACGGAAGTTCGTTCCCTTTAAGGTTCAACTCATTGATGTTCGCAAGGACGACTATGTGGGCACGGCAACGCCCAAAAACTATTCGTCCGACGTTGTGTTAAAGGATTCGGCCAACGGCATCGATTCCAAAATTCACATCATGATGAACGATCCGCTTCGATACAGCGGAATGACATTCTACCAAAGCGGATATCACCCGTTGCCATCCGGACAAGAGTTCACGACGCTCGCAGTTGTACGGAACAATGGCTTTTTGATTCCCTATGTCGCGTTGATGATTATCACCGTGGGGATGCTCGCCCATTTCCTGCAAACCTTGATTCGCTTTCTACGCCGCCGCGAGAACGAGGAAATCACCAGCGGCGACATCATTCTCGCCCAGGCCGTTGAAGCCGAGCAGAAGGCACATAAAAAGGAAGCGAAGCGGGATTTGAAGCCGATGCTGAGCCGTTCACAGCGCCTGCCGACCGATTGGCGGCAAATCGCTATCAGCGTCACTGCTGCTTCCGTCATCTTTCTGATCTTCTTGTGGCCTGCCATGCGTCAGCCGGCTCCCAAAGCGGGAGAGTTCGATTTCGACGCCTTCGGCCGCTTGCCCGTCGCCCAGGATGGCCGCGTCAAACCGCTGGACACTGTGGCTCGTAACGCCCTCCTGTTGATGCGGCAGCGGGAAACAGCGATTGGCCCTAAGGATCAGAAGATTGGGGCGTCTCAATGGTTGCTGGATGTCATATCCGGGTCGGAAGTCGCCAATCAACATCGCGTATTGAAGATCGATGATCCTGATATTCGCAAGTTGCTGAATTTGAAGGACAAAAAGGGACATGTCTTTTCGTTCGATGATATGTTTCCCGAATTCAAGACGTTCAATGACCAGGCCGAAGCCGCCCGCAAGCTGGAAGACAAGCAATTGTCAGCCCAGCAGCGGGGCATCATCAAGATTGCTCAGGGCTTGCAGAATTTCTTAAAGGTCAAGCGGGCGCTCACGCCGCTGCCCTTGCCTTCGGTCGAACAAATCAAAGCCAACCGCGAATTGGCCGAGCGGACCGTCGGCGCCTTTCGCATGTGGAAGGCCGAGACGGACGACCTGAAAAAACAACATCCCCCGCAGGCGATTCCTGTGCGCGTGGCAGACAAGTCAGGCACAGGCAAAGTCAGCGATTGGGGTTTGATTCCCGAAGCGTCGCTTGACGATTTTATGGAATCGCTGCAGCCTAATAGTGAAAAAAATCCGGCTTTGGGTGCCTTTACCAAGATTCTCGATGCCTATGCCGCCGGCAAACCAGATGAGTTTAATACTGCCGTCTCTCGTTATGAGGCCATCATCTACAAATCCGACCTGCCGGAATACAATCCGCGGAAACTCGAACTGGAAAGTTGGTTTAACCATTTCTCGCCGTTCTATTTAGGCATAATTCTGTATGTGATCGCATTTTTGATCGCCATGTTCGGTTGGCTGATTCCCTCGAAAACGCTGAGTTGGACGGCCTTCTCCTTAATCCTGCTCACGTTCTCGATGCATACCGCAGCGCTCGTATTTCGCATCTACATTTCCGGTCGGCCGCCGGTGACAAATCTTTACTCATCCGCCGTCTTCATTGGTTGGTTTTGCGTCTTCATTGGCTTGATCGTGGAACTGGTATTTCGCATCGGCATTGGCAACCTGGTGGCCACGCTCTGCGGGTTCGCGACGCTGATCATTGCTTACTTTCTCGGCATTGATGGCGACACGATTGGTGTCATGCAGGCCGTGCTGGATACGCAGTTCTGGCTCGCGACGCACGTGGTCTGCATCACGCTCGGCTATGGCGCTACGTACTTTGCTGGATTCTTGGGACTGCTGTATGTCGTGCTGGGCATGGCCACGCCGCGGCTCGATGGCGGCATGCGCAAAATTCTGGCCCGCATGATTTATGGCGTCACCTGCTTTGCGCTGTTCTTCAGCTTCTTTGGAACGGTGCTGGGCGGACTGTGGGCCGATGATTCCTGGGGCCGGTTCTGGGGCTGGGATCCCAAGGAAAACGGGGCGCTGATGATTGTGCTTTGGAATGCCCTCGTGTTGCACGCCCGTTGGGACAAGATGGTCGGCGACCGCGGTCTCGCGCTGCTTTCCATCGGCGGCAACATCATCACCAGTTGGTCGTGGTTCGGCGTGAATGGCCTCGACGTCGGGCTGCATTCCTATGGCCAGAAGTTCGGCGTGATGGAAACGCTCGGAATCTTCGTCCTCTCGCAACTGATCATCATCTTGGTTGGCATGATACCGCTGAAGTATTGGTGGAGCGTGAACCGGGACATCGCCAATGGTCCTCCTGCTTCTGTGTGAGTGCCCGGATTGCTGGCCCGCGCTCCGTTCGCTATGCTGCGCTAGAGCAACTGGGGTCGGTACCGACAGCGTCAGCGGGGGCGAGAAACAGCCTTCGCCTTACGACATTTTTTGTTAGGAGACACACAATGGCTTACACACTTCCCGCGCTTCCTTATGCCTACAATGCCCTCGAGCCTCATATTGATGCTCGCACGATGGAAATCCATCATACCAAACATCACCAGGCTTATATCAATAACGTCAATACCGCTATTGCCGGTTCTGAGTTGGAGAAATTGCCGGTCGAGCAGTTGATTGCCGATCTGAACAAGGTGCCGGAGAACATCCGCGCCACCGTGCGCAACAACGGCGGCGGCCACGCGAACCACTCGCTGTTCTGGACGGTCATGGGACCGGGCGCTGGGGGAGAACCCACGGGCGAATTGGCCGCGGCCATCAATGCCGCCTGCGGCAGTTTCGCTCAATTCAAAGAAGCCTTCGCTAAGGCCGGCGCCACGCGCTTCGGCAGCGGTTGGGCGTGGCTCAACATGGCCGGCGGCAAGTTGGTCGTCGAAAGCACCGCCAACCAAGATAGCCCGCTGATGGAAGGCAAGACGCCCGTGCTGGGCTGTGATGTTTGGGAACACGCTTACTATCTCAACTATCAAAATCGCCGGCCCGATTACATCACGGCGTTCTGGAATGTCGTGAACTGGAACGAAGTCGCCCGGCGATTTGCTGCAGCAGGCAAGTAGTCGTATTAGTAGGCCGGAACAAGCGTACTCGCGCAGTTCCGGCAGGTTCGAAGCAAAGCCGGAACTTCGGAGTACCTTGTTCCGGCCTACTTATCTACTTATCGGCTCCTGCCATGCAAGACTTCGAGAAGCTGGGTGTCTTCTACCTCGGCAAGCAATACGATGTGGAGCGGAAGCAGCCCGAAGACAATTTGCTGCTGTATGACTCCAAGGACCTGACGACCCACGGCGTGATCGTCGGCATGACCGGCAGCGGCAAAACGGGCCTGGGGATCGCGCTGCTCGAAGAGGCCGCCATCGACGGCATCCCCGCGATTGTGATTGACCCCAAAGGCGATCTCGGCAATCTGCTGCTCACGTTTCCGCAGCTTCGTCCCGCCGATTTCGCCCCCTGGATCGAACCAGCCGAAGCGGTTCGAGCGGGTCTCAAACCGGAGGAACTCGCGGCGAAAACCGCCGAGCGCTGGAAGTCCGGCTTGGCGGAATGGGGCCAGACGCCGGAACGGATCACGCGGTTCCGCGAGGCGGTGGACATTGCCATCTACACGCCGGGCAGCAGCGCGGGTCTGCCGCTGACGGTCCTTCGTTCGCTTTCCGCGCCCCCCGCGAGCACTCTGCAAAATCCCGAAGCGCTGCGCGATGCCATCTCTGCCGCCGCCGCCAGTTTGCTGGGCCTGATGGGCGTCGAGGGCGATCCGCTTCGCAGTCGCGAGCATATTCTGCTGGCCAACATTCTCGATCGCTCCTGGAAGAATGCCCAGAGCGTCGATATGCCCACGCTGATGAGGCTGATTCAGCAGCCGCCGTTCGACAAAGTGGGCGTGATGGATTTGGAGAGCTTCTTTCCCGCGAAGGAGCGCTTCGCCCTCTCGCTGCAACTGAACAATCTGCTCGCCTCCCCCGGCTTCTCGGCCTGGATGACCGGCGAGCCGCTCGATGTGCAACGGCTGCTCTATACGCCGGAAGGCAAGCCGCGGCTGTCCATTCTCTCGATTTCGCACCTGTCAGATTCCGAGCGGATGTTCTTCGTCACGATCCTGCTCAGCGAAGTCATCGCCTGGATGCGGAATCAAGCGGGCACGTCGAGCCTGCGGGCGTTGCTCTACATGGACGAAGTTTTTGGGTACTTCCCGCCGAGTGCGAACCCGCCCTCGAAGACGCCCATGCTCACGCTCCTCAAGCAGGCCCGCGCGTTTGGCTTGGGTGTGGTGCTGGCCACGCAGAACCCGGTCGATCTGGATTACAAAGGTCTCGCCAATTGCGGCACGTGGTTCCTGGGTCGGTTGCAAACGGAGCGCGACAAGCTGCGAGTCCTCGATGGCTTGGAAGGCGCTTCAGCGACAGCGGGGCAGAAGTTCGATCGGGGAGAGATGGAGAAAATCCTCTCCGGCCTCGGCAATCGCGTGTTCCTGATGAACAACGTGCATGACGATGGGCCGGTCGTCTTTCAAACTCGCTGGGCGTTGTCCTATCTCCGCGGACCACTCACACGCGAACAGACTTCGCAGTTGATGGCGGAAAAGAAGTCACAGAACAACGATGGCGGCGCTGCGGCGGAAGCGCGGGCGGCGGCGATCCTTGGAACAGCGAATCAACAGCGGCAGGTGCTGCCGCCGGAAGTGATTGAGCGGTTTCAGCCGCGGCGAAAGAGTCGCGGGCCGAATGTGGGGCTGAGCTATCGGCCGTTGCTCGTCGGCACGGCCAAGGTTCACTTCACCCAGGCCGCGGCGGGCATCGACCACGCGCAGTCGCTGACGTTCGCGGTGCCTCTCGATGAAACGCTCCCTGCCGAGCCGTGGGCGGAAGTGGAGCCGCTGGAAGATGAATCGCTGGAACTCGAATCCACGCCCGAAGACAACGCGCAGTACGCCTCGCTTCCCACCGAGTTGACCCGGCCCAAGCAATACACCTCGCTGGCCACGGCGCTCAAGGATTTTCTCTATCGCAACCGGCGGTTGCTGGCCTGGAAGTGTGCCGCGCTCAAACAGACTTCCACGGCGGGAGAGAGTGAAGCCGATTTTCGCGTGCGTCTTTCGCAGGGAGCGCGGGAGCAGCGCGACTTGCTCGTCGAGAAGCTGCGGACCAAGTACGCGCCGAAGATCGCAAGCATTCAGGAGCAAATCCGCAAAGCCGAACAGCGCGTTGAGAAGGAGAAAGCCCAGGCCTCCGCCCAGACGATGAATGCGGCCCTTTCGATCGGCAGTTCGCTGCTCGGCGCTCTGTTCGGCCGTAAGCTCGCCAGTTCCGCGAATGTCACGCGGGCTGCGAGCGGCATGCGGGCTGCGACACGCATTGCCAAAGAACGGCAGGACATCGGCCAGGCCAATGAATCGGTCGAAGCGCTCGCACAGCGGTTGGCAGATCTGGAAGCCGAGTTCAAAGCCGAGACAGAGAAGACGGCGGAGAAAATGGACGGCTCCGCCTTGGAACTGACTGAAATTCAAATCGCGCCGAAGAAGACCGATATTGTAATCGGCCAGATCATGCTCGTCTGGCAACCCTATCTCGTCAAAGCCGATGGCACGTCAGAGCCAGCGACTTAGCGACGATTCATTCCGCCACGGGGACCGTATCGGGAAAAATCGCCGCGGCCGTTTGTTCGTCCAGCACGGGCGACTCGAGCGCGAGCTGGTCCATCATCCCCTGCAAGCTCTGCTGAATCTGCAGCATCAGCGGGTCGCTGGTCGCCTTGCGGTCCCGCTCGGTGGCGACTTCAATCGCGGGGCCGACTTGGATGATCGCCTTCAACTTGCCATGAACTCGGCAGGAGTCGGTCAGGTCTTCTTCAAATTTTTCGATGGTCTCCAGTACTCGGTCCACGCTGGGCCGCGTCGTCAAATATTCGGGCGGATAACTCGACAACTGCTGGGCGAGATACAAATCAGCCAAATCTCGCCAGCGCCGTTGGCGTTCGTTCGCGTCGATCTTCCCGGCGACCATATCGGGCAGAATCTTCGTCCGCAGCGCGCGGACTCGTGGCACGGCAAGTCCCTCTTGCGCACTTCCCAGCCAGCGTTCTTCCAGTGGACGAAGCAGCCGATCAATCAACTTCTGCAATCGCTCGGCCAGCGTGCCGGTTTGAGTCTGACCGAAATATTCAATCTCCTTCAAGCTCAACAATCCCAGCCCGACCTTCCCCACGCGATTGAGCAAATCGAGTTGTCGTTGCGGTTGCCAGGAGAGCCGCTGCTCGATGCTGGTCAGAACGTCGTCCGCCGCCTGTGCGAGATTGCCGCGATAGAGATACTTCATCGCCACCGGATGGACGACCACCTTGCCCGGCGGATTCATTTTGCTCCGCTTCTTCGCTGCCGTGCGAGCGATGAAGGCCACGCCATCCAGTAGGGCATGCAGATAGTCCGCAGTACGACTCGTGGCCCCTTCGGGAAAAATGACCAGCGGCCGTTTGCCTTGAGCAAGCAAATCGATGGCCACGTTAATCGCCTGCCGATCGACCCCTTCGCGATTCACGCTGAAGGCCCCAATCAGGCGGATGATGAAGCTGTTGAGCCAACCATTCTGAAACAGATGCCAACTGGCCATTGCATACAAATGACAACCGGCGGCTCTTGACAAAAAACCCAGCGCCACAGGATCGGCCGTGCGCGGATGGTTGGGTGTAAGCAGCACCGCGTGTCCCGCGGCCAGTGACTGCTGCAGCAACTCGACGCCGCGGACCTCGTGCGCTTCCACTCCTTCCTTCCACCGCAGAAAAAAGTGCGGGAAGCGAATGAGTTGAAAGAACGCGGGAAACGCGGGGTGATGAAAAGCCGGAATGAACTGATATGGCTTCTCGACGATGATCTTCTGCATGACGAATGGATACTCAGGTGTGCCGACTTTTGCCGCGCCCTTAACCTCCGTACCCTTGCGGATGCGTGCGATGCCAATTCCAGGCCGAAGTTACGATGGTTAGCAAATCAGAATAACAACATTGCCAGTCGAGTGTTCGCCGCGCGAGCGAAGAATCGGCCACCAGCGCCGGCGGATCACCGGGCCGGCGCCGTCCCATGACCGAGGGAATTGCGTGCCCCGTCACTTGCCGGCACGTATCGATTACTTGCTGCACGCTGTAACCGACACCGCTGCCGAGATTCATTTTCAAGCCTCGGCCCGGTTGCAGTCGGTCGAGCGCTCGCAGGTGGGCGGCGGCCAAGTCATCGACGTGAATGTAATCGCGCACACAAGTGCCATCCGGTGTGGGATAGTCATCGCCGAAAATGGTGATCTTCTCGCGCTGTCCCAGCGCCACTTGCAGCACCAGCGGAATCAAGTGTGATTCCGGGCGATGATCTTCGCCGATGACGCCGTCGGCCGACGCGCCTGACGCATTGAAATACCGCAAGGCGGCGAAACCGATTCCATACGCGGCCGCGAAATCATCTAGCAGGTGTTCCACCGCCAGTTTGCTGAAACCATAGGGATTAATGGGCTGCTGCGGCGTCGTTTCCGCGATCGGCGACTTCTCCGGTTCGCCATAAGTGGCGGTCGTGCTGGAGAAGACAATCTTCGCCACGCCCGCATCGCGCATCGCCTGCAACAGCCGCAGGCTGCCAACGACATTGTTCTCATAATACAAATCAGGATCCGTCACCGATTCACCAACGAGCGCGAATGCCGCGAAGTGCATCACGGCCTCGATTTGATTTTCGCGCATGAGTTTCGTCAGCTTTTCGCGATCGCTCAGATTGCCGCGAATGAGCGGCAACACCTGAACCGCCGCCGCATGCCCGCGCGAGAGGTTGTCATAAACCCACACCCGGTGCCCCTCGCGAGCCAGCAATCGCGCAGCGTGAGAGCCGACATAACCAGCGCCGCCTGTTACCAGAATGTTCATGCGATACCCTTCAGCAGGTGCATAGCCCTGCACTGGCTTTACCGGCGAACGAGCTTCAGCGCCAATTCGCGATGCACATAGTTCGTTGCGGTCTTGACAACCTGAAAGTGCCTGGCGATGAAGGCCTCGAAGTAGTTTCGATCTTCAATCCCCGGATGACCGTCGCCATGCGATTGAAAGTCGGTCCCCAGGCAAACGAGCGCTCCGGGCCTGGCATAGTCGCGCAAGTTATTGAGAATTAGCCGCCAATCGTAGGTGTGGTCGAGCACATTCCAGCAATTGACGAAGTCGCACTTACCCAAAAGTGCTTCGCAAGGCTGTTCGGCGGGCTGAGAATGGAGGATGCGCTCTGGCTTGCCTTGCCAGTACGGCTGCATTTGTTCGATCTGCCGATATTGCGCGAGCAGCGGATCAAGAAAATGCTTCTCGCAAGGAGGAGCGAACCAATCCAGCACCGGGCGCGAGCCGCAGCCGACGTCAAGTAGAATATGCGGCGAATCAAAGCTGTCGCGAGCGAGGCCCATGAACCGCCCAAACACTTCGTCCCATTGTCCGAAGAAAGTCTGGTCGTTCCAGCGGTAGTTGGCGCCCTGATGAAACCGCAGTTCAAATGGCTGATGCGTTTTTTTCCAGACCTGAAATTTCTCGGCGCTCGTGCGGGGCTGAGGTGTCAACCGCTTGACCAGACGCCGAAATTCACGCCCCACCTTGGCCAATAGTTGAGCCAATTGTTTCCCCTTGAATGACGTGAGTGCCTTGCCCGGAGCAGCGACCAGTCGTTTTCAACTTTATCGGTTGTCCGCATTGGATGGGTTCACGGGAAAGTCGCAGAGGAGGTTGATGGCGCGGAACGCTTGCCGCTTGCTAGCAATTAACAACCGCCGTCTCAATTACAACATTGTGCATTGATTTCCGTTGTTTAGATTCGTTAATTGAATTACAAAATTCGCAGTCAAAAGAAGCTCTGGGAGGCTAGCCGCTAGCATGAATGTCTCCAGCAGCTTAGTAGTGACAGAATGTCCCTTGTGCCAGCAACCGCACGAGCGCTCGGTCCCCTTCAATCGCTGCG
>JAYTUF010000455.1:0-24929 GCA_043744755.1 Anatilimnocola sp. | reverse complement strand
CCTCTCTTCACCGTCCGTACTTTCTGGGATCGATCACGACGGTGTTTTGAAGAATGCCCGGCTACGTGATGGTATCACGATTAGAAATTGAAGGGGGTTAGCAGGAGTACCACAAAACCAGGCAGGATGGCATCTCGGTTCGCAGGCTAGTAGGTTGTACTGGTGGATTTGCCGCTTGCCAGCTGGCGAAGAGGCTGAGCGGCGACGATTGCTAATGTACGTTCAGGAACCTAACGATGCGCTGGCGACTCACTGCGTTGATCCTCGGACTGTTGATGCTCGCGGCGGGAAATCCGTTGGGAGCGGAGACGCCCGCGACGAAGTATCCGCCGCCGGCCGAGGTGAAGGCGGCGCTGTTAAAATTGCTCGATCGCCCGCGAGTGCCTTTGAATGTAAAGGTCGAAGTCACCAAGACCGAACCAGTCGAGATCGTGACGGAGCAACTGAGCTTCGCCAGTGAACAACGGGCGGGTGGCGATGAGGAGCGAGTTCCGGTGCTGCTGGTGCGGCCCGAACACGCGGATGCGAAACTCCCCTGCGTGATCGTGCTGCACGGCACCGGCGGCAACAAGGAAAGCCAGCGCGGGTTCCTGGTCGATTTGGCCAAGCGGGGCATCATGGGTGTGGCCATCGATGCTCGATATCATGGCGAAAGAGCGGAGGGCAAAAAGGGGGCCGAGGCCTATGTCGAGGCCATCACCCGGGCCTGGCAAGCGAAAGCGGGTGAGCCGCAGGAGCATCCGTTCTATTACGACACTTGCTGGGATCTGTGGCGGACGGCCGACTATCTGGCCACGCGGCCGGATGTCGATCCGCAGCGGCTGGGCATGATTGGCTTCAGCATGGGCGGCATTCAAACCTGGCTGGCGGCGGCCGTCGATGAGCGGATTAAAGTTGCGGTGCCGGCGATTGCCGTGCAGAGTTTTCGCTGGAGCCTGGACAACGACGAATGGCAAGGCCGGGCCAAGACCATCAAAGGGGCCCACGAAGCAGCCGCCCGCGACTTGGGTGAGCCGGAAGTGAATCAACGCGTGTGCCGCGAACTCTGGAACAAAGTGATTCCGGGAATGCTCGATCAGTTCGATTGCCCCAGCCTGTTAAGGCTCTTCGCGCGCGATCGACACTTGCTGATTGTCAGCGGCGAAAAGGATCTGAACTGTCCGCTGGGCGGAGCTAAGGTCGCGATTGCCTCCGCGGAACAAGCCTTCGGTGAAGCGAAACGGAGTGAGCATTTGAAAGTCATGGTCGCGCCCGGCGTGGGGCATTCGGTTACGGCCGAACAACGGACCGCGGCGCTCGACTGGTTTGAGAAGTGGTTGAAGCCATAATGGAATTTCCTTTCCAGAACCCTGCTCGCACGCCAGGCACCCCCATGACTCACTTCCGCTCGCAAAGTTGGTTGCTCAACCGGCGGCATGTTCTCCGCGGCTTGGGTGTTGCACTCGCGCTGCCGCTGCTCGACTGCATGCAGCCGCTGCGCGCGGCGGAGAAAGCTCCGCGCGCCAAGCGAAGCGTGTTCATTTATCTGCCGAATGGCGTGAACACGATTGACTATCAGGTCACGCAAGCCGGGGCCAATTATCAATTTTCGAAGTCGCTGTTGCCGCTGGAGAAGCATCGGGCGCACATCACGCCGATCAGCGGGTTGCATCATCCGCATGGGCTGGGCCATCATCACAATTGCAGCTCGATTTGGCTGACCGGGGGCAAGATCGGGCAGTCGGAACGGAACACCATTTCGGTCGATCAATTGATGGCGCAGGTGACCGCTCCGCAAACGCGTTTTTCATCGATCGAGTTGAGCAATCAGGGGCACTCGCTGGCCTATAGCGCCGATGGCATTCAGTTGCCCGCCCAAGGGAATCCGAGTGTCGTCTTCCGCGAGCTGTTCGAGGAGCCGCAGGGGGGCATCGCCAAACAGCGGCGCGGGCTGCGCCGGCAGGGAAGCATCCTCGATGCGGTGCTGAGCGAAGCTCGCTCGCTGGGAGATCAACTTGGGCAGGATGACCGAGGCCGCTTGGAACAATATCTCACGTCGGTGCGCGAAGTGGAAGTTCGCACGGAGCGGGCCGACAAATGGCTCGATACGCCGCGAGTCAAAGTGCCAGCCGATGTGCAAGCCAAATTGAATCGCGATGTCTCGTTGGATCGCCTGGGCGAATACCTCCGCACCATGTACGACATTCTGGTCCTCGCGTTTCAAACCGATCTGACCCGCGTGGCCACCTTCAGCACGGGCAACGAAGGGAACGGTCCTGCCGTGCCCGAAATCGGCGTCAAGCAGGATCGTCATTCCTTGTCGCATCACAACGCCAATCCCAAGTTGATGCAAGATCTGACCCAGAGCGACACCTTCAACCTTCAGCAGTTCAGTTACTTCCTCACCCGGCTAAGCGAAGTGCAGGATGCCGCTGGCCCGCTGCTCGATTCCACGATGTGCCTCTATGGCAGCGGCATGGCTTTTGGTCACAGTCACGGCAACGCCAACCTGCCGATCATCCTCGCTGGCGGCAGTCAACTGGGGCTGAAACATGGCCGGCACATCGACTATAACGCGCCGGAAAAAGCGGAGGGCTACACCTACGACCTGGATCATCCGGGCAAGCACTACGCCATCTGCCACAATCCGCTCAATGCCAAGGCCCATCTCAGCAACCTGCTCCTCACGATGGCGCAGAAGATGGACGTGCCAGCCGAGAAGTTCGCCGACAGTAACGGCATCGCGAGTGAGGTGCAGGCATGAAATATTGGCTGCTGCTGGTTTTGATCTCAGGCAGGTGGTCGTTTGCGCAAGAAGGAGCTGACTTCGTCTTGCAGCCGGGCAAGTTCCCGCCGCCGAATACGGGCAAGTACCTGGCCGGCGAACTGGTCTTTGTCGAT
Source organism: Anatilimnocola sp. (assembly GCA_043744755.1). Lineage (GTDB taxonomy): Bacteria > Planctomycetota > Planctomycetia > Pirellulales > Pirellulaceae > Anatilimnocola. The sequence continues at coordinate 22,049 of JAYTUF010000455.1, read as the reverse complement.
CCGGTCAATCGCCGCGGCGGCTTGAGGTTGGATGGCGATGGCGGCGAGCGCTATCACGCGGGCCCGCTGCATTACTTCGCGATGCTCCCTTGTGGCGTGATCGGCTACCACGGCGCGCACGCCGAACTGCGCGATATTCCCTTGGGCACGCATGTGCAGGGATATTTCTTTGCACCACCGGCCGGTGAGGAAGGGACGATTCCGCCGCTTCCCAAAGATCAGGAGCGGTATCAAGTCAAGCAGAATCATGCCGTTTCGCTAGAAGACGATTTCAGCTTCTATCACCGTCGCGGGCAGGGCTGGAAGGTGGCCTCAATCGATCGCGAAAAGGGGAAGCTCAACGTGACGCCGACGGGGCAACTCACGAAGGACGGCCTCCACACGCCGTATACGTTTGACATCGATCCCGTCACGCGCATCTGGAGAGGGCGCACGCTCGTCGATTGGAAAGAGATCACCGCGGGGCAAGTTCTGCAGTTCAACCTCGCCTGGTCACCCGGTTGGCGCGACAAGGAGTTTACGGTGGGCGAACTTTGGCTCGACGAAGAGGGGCGCAAGTTCGCCACGGAGCAGCAACGTCAGCGGCATGTGCGGCATCAAAAACAGCGCTGGGTTCCCGGCTGGATCGATCAGGTCGAACCCAACGATTTCGGCGGCGGAGTGGTCACGCTGACGCTCTTCGGCGGCACGGACGTATCGTTGTTTGCCGAACTGAAGGCGACGCAAGAGAAAGGCTTTGGAGTGGCGGCGGCCGAGAAGACCTTGCGCACCTGGTTTCATCGCGCCGACAAAAAGATCGGCCAGGTGATTGAATGGAAAGAAGCGGCGAATCCGCCGCTGGGCAGCAGCGGCATTCAAATCCGCCTGAAGTTTACGGAGCTGCTCGATGGCTACCGGCCCGGCCGCTGCGTCCGGGTGAAATGCCACGATTGGATTTTCGTCACCATGCCGCCGGAAGAACGGATCAAATCGGTTGAAGAACAACAGCGGGCGGCCGTCATGGGTTTACCGTAACCACAAACCTTATTCGAAACACAGGAGTGACTATGAACAGATATTTCTTTGCCACGATTAGCTTGTGGCTGGCTTCGTTCTCAACGATCACTAATGCCCAGAGTGACAAGGAGTCGCTCGTGGTGGCGGGTGAGAAGGTCACGAAGCTCGCCGGTGACATGAAATTCACCGAAGGCCCGGCCTGGATTCCGAGCAAGAAGACGCTCATCTTCTCGGACATCCCTAACAGCAAGCTGATGCAGTGGAACGCTACGGATGGCCTTTCGGTCTTTCGCGCGAGCGAACAAGCGAACGGCAACATCCTCGACCTGGAGGGCCGGCTGATCTCGTGTCAGCACGCCGCCCGCAACCTCGTCCGCACGGAAGCCGACGGCAAGATCACCGTGCTCGCCGACAAGTTCGACGGCAAGCGGTTCAATTCCCCTAACGATGTAGCCGTGCGGTCCGATGGCACGCTCTGGTTCACCGATCCGCCGTGGGGCCTGACGGGGCCGGGAGAACTGCCGGGACATTGGGTGTTCAAGCTCGATCCGATGACGGGGAAGGTGGAGCCGGTCGTCAAAGACCTGGCCATGCCCAATGGGATCAACTTCTCGCCCGACGAGAGCCGCCTCTACATCGCCGATACGGGCGGCAACTCTCGACATCCCAACCCGGAGTTTCACAAGAAACCTGCCGGCATTCATTGCTACGAAGTCAGCAAAGACGGCCAGCTCGGCAAGCAGCTCTTTCAAATCGAACATGGCAGCGATGGGATGGCCGTCGATGTGAAGGGGAACCTCTACACCACGCACGGCAAGGTGAGCATTCACAACGCCGACGGCAAGTTGCTCGAAACGATCGAAGTGCCGGAAGGTCCCGCCAACGTCACGTTCGGCGGCGACGACATGCAGACCCTGTTCATTACCGCCCGCACTTCGCTCTACAGCGTGCGGATGAAGAACGCCGGCGCGAAACCGGTCGGAGCGAAGTGGTGAGCCAGTTGCAACCATTTGAAATGACGACGAAGTTTGCGCTCGCCGGCTCCTGGCTGATGCTGCTCGCTGTCGCAACCCCGACAAGTGCTGCTGATTTGCCAGCCGGTTTCGAGGCAGCGGTGCAGCCGTTGTTTCAGACCTATTGCCTGCGTTGTCACAACGCGCAGAAACAGGAAGGGGAATTCCGACTCGATACGCTGCCGCGCGACTTTGACAGTGAGTCGGTGGCCCAGCGCTGGAGCGACGTGGTCTTCCGGCTGAACTCCGGCGAGATGCCCCCCAAGAAAGAGCCGCAACCCAAGCCAGCCGAATTGGGAAACGCCGTTGAATGGCTCTCGCTCCGGCTGACGGAAGGCGCGGCAGCGCGGATGGCGAAGCGCGGGCCGGTCGCTCACTATCGGCTCAGTCGCGAGGAATATGGCCACACCGTCTACGATTTGCTGGGAGTTTATTTCGATGTGAAACTCCCCGGCGCTTTCAACGAGGATCCGCGCTGGCATGGCTTCGACCGCGTCGGGTCGCTGCTGTCCCTCTCGCCGTCGCACGTTGATCGTTATTTCCGCGCCGCTGACACGGTCGTCACGCGGGCTTTTCCCGAGCAATCCGCCGCCACGCAGAAGGGTCGCCGCGAGGCGAACGCGGGTCAAGAGAAATGGCTGCAGGAACAGGGTTTGACCGGTCAGGTGCGCTGGCTCCTCTGGCCCGGGAATCAACAGCCTGCGCTGAATGCGAGCGCGCCCGGCTTGTACAAGATTCGGATCAAGCTCAGCGGACTGCCGTCGTTCAAAGGTCGCTTGCCGCATCTTTCGCTCTGGCATCAGGGCTTGAAACGCTCTCTCGTGGGCTTGGATGTCGTCGCAGCCGAAGACAAGCCAACCATCATCGAGCTGGAGGAGTTTTTGCCGGAGGGGAGCTATCAACTGCTGAACGAGTCTCCGGGCATGTTGTACGATGGCCACACGCTGAGCAACACGCAGTTGACGTTCGTCAATACGCAGCAGACACGCCCCAGCAAGCCGACCGGTTACAGGCTATTCACTGACGCTGACCAGCCGATTTTTCCGCTCTTGATTATCGATTCGGTGGAGTATGAAGGCCCGCTGCTACCGATCACCGACCAGCGCAAACGAGAACGCTTTGCCTTGACGAACGAAGCCGACCTGCCGGCGGCCCGGGAAGCTTTGAAGAAGTTCGCTACCATCGCTTGGCGGCGGCCCGTCACTGAGGCTGAATTGGAACGATACATCAAACTGGTCGCAGGCGAGCTCGCAGCCGGCGAGAAGTTCTCGTCGGCCTATCGGGCTGGCCTGGTCGCCGTGCTCACTTCAAAAAACTTCTACTACCTCGAAGAAGGCTCGCCCACGATCCGCCGCGAGCGCGTGAATGATTGGGAGCTGGCCTCGCGGTTGTCTTACTTCCTGTGGAGTTCCCTCCCCGATGACGAGCTGTTCGCGGCCGCGGAGGCCGGGACCTTGCACCAGCCCGAGGTCTTGCGAGTGCAACTTCAGCGCATGCTGGGTGATGCGAAAATCGCGCGGTTCACGGAGTCGTTCCCCCGGCAATGGTTGCAACTGCATCGCGTTGGCGGCTTCGCGCCCGATGCGGAACTTTACCCCGACTACGACAAATGGCTGGAGCAATCCCTGGTGCTGGAAACGACGGGCTACTTCCGCGAAGTCTTTGCGCAGAACCTGCCGCTCAAAGAGTTTCTGGCATCGAACTGGACCATCACCAACCCGCGCCTGGCAATGCACTACGGAATGCCGTCGCCGCCGCAAGCGGGATTCCAGCGCGTCACATTGCGGCCCGAAGATCACCGCGGCGGTCTGCTCACGCAGGCTGCCATCCTGTCGCTCACGTCGGATGGCACGCGGCACCGCCCGGTCCATCGCGGCGTGTGGGTCTCGGAAGCGATCTTCGGCCGCACGCCGCCCCCGCCGCCACCGAACGTGGAACCGCTGGAACCCACGCCCAGCGACAAACCCAAAGCAACCATCCGCCAGCAGCTCGAAGCCCACACCACGCATGCCACTTGCGCCTCGTGTCATCAAAAGATCGATCCGCTCGGTTTTGCATTCGACAACTTCGACGCCATCGGGCGCTGGCGAAGCAATGAACATGTTGCGGGCGGCAAAGGGGACGACCCACTCGTGAGCGCCGCCGGCCAGCTGCCGAATGGCCGCGTTTACCAAGGCCCGGACGAGTTCAAGCAGTTGCTGGTGAACGACGTCGACCGTTTCGCTGAAGCTTTCGTCGAACAACTGGCCACGTACTCACTCCGCCGAGTGCTGACCATTGACGACACTGCCCAGATCAAAGCCATCGCCCGTGCTAGTCAGGCGGACGGCTACAAACTCGTCACGCTCATCGAAAATCTCGTGCTGTCTGAACTATTCCAGAAACGATAGACAAGGGCGGACCTTACGTCCGCTTGAACCGCCGGTCGAGTTCTTCGCGGGTGAAGACCAAGGCGGTCGGTCGGCCGTGCGGGCAATGATGGGCGTCTTGATAATGTTCCCGCTGTTCGAGGAGCGCGCTGATTTCCTCAGGCGCTAATCGATCGCCCGCCTTGATGGCCGCTTTGCAGGCAATCATGTTGAGTAGGTCGTTGAGCAGATCGCGCCGCTCGGGGGATTTGCCGCCGCTCACAATCTGATCAACCACCTGCCGCAGCATCTCGGCCGGGGCTAGGTTCGCGAGCATGGCGGGATAGCTGGAGAGGAGCACCGTATCGCCGCCGAAGGGTTCGATCTCCATGCCGAGCTGGGCGAGAATCGCTTTGTTTTCGAGGGCCACGGAAACTTCCGCCGGCGAGAGCGTGACCGGCTCGGGCACCAGCAGCCTTTGCGTTTCCATCTTGCCGCCAAGGACTTTCGCGCGGAGTTGTTCGTACAAAATCCGTTCGTGCAAGGCATGCTGATCGATGACCACCATCCCTTCGTCCGTTTGCGTGACGAGGTAACGGTTATGGACTTGAAAACCGAGATGCGAAATGGCGGGGAGTGGAACCGGTGCTGATCGATGCTGCGGCGCGGTGGTCGGCTCGCGTCCCGCCGCGGGCCAGGCGCGGTCGAGCGTGTTTAAGCGAAGCAAGTCAGCATCGGCGCGATCGAACTGAAGGTCGAGCACGCCTTGGGCATCTTCTTCCAGCACCGCGGTGCCTCTAGCCGATGTTGTTTCTTGCAGCCCTAACTCGTTAACAGCCAGCGCCCCCTTCGCCCAATCGACCAGTTCCCGGCGATGCAGGTCCAGCGCTTCCGGATCGAGGGCCGCGGTCTCCGCGTCGGAATCGGCATTTTGGCTGCGGACCCTGGCCGTCAGATCGGTGGCCAGGAACTTCTTGCGGATCGTTCCCAGCACCAGCGAATAAATCCGGCCGCTGTCTTGAAACCGGACTTCCAGTTTCGTCGGATGCACGTTCACATCGACACTCTCCGGCGGCATCGCCAGCGAGAGAAAGCCAATGGGGAACCGGCCGTGCAAGAGCAATCCGCGATAAGCTTCGCCGAGTGCGTGTTGCAATGAGCGGTCGCGGATATGCCGGCCGTTCAAGAACAGATACTGCATCCGGTTGTTCGACCGGCTGAACTGCGGATCGCAGACATAGCCTTGCAGCCGGACGTCGCCATCGCCGTTGCTGATTGAGATTAGCCCTCGTTCGAGGTCACGACCACAGAGGGCAGCAATCCGTTCCCGCCAGTCAGCGACCGGGGGCAGATCGAACAGCGTCCGGTCGTTGTGCCGCAATGTGAAGTGGACCCGCTCATGGGCCAGGGCGATCCGCGTGAAGGCTTCGCTGCAATGACCAATTTCGGTCTGCGAAGCCCGCATGAACTTCCGTCGGACCGGCGTATTGAAGAATAGATTGCGGATTTCCAGCATCGTCCCCGCCGCTGCGCCGCAGGGCGTGACCGGCGAACTCTTGCCGCCAATCACTTCCAGTTCCGCGGCCTGCTCGGAGTCATGCGGCCGGCTTCGCAGCCGCAGGTGACTCACTTCGGCGATGGAAGCCAAGGCTTCGCCGCGAAAGCCGAACGTGGCGACATGGAACAGATCATCCGCGTCATGAATTTTGCTCGTCGCATGGCTGGCGAGCGCGAGAGGAATCTGCTCGGGCGCGAGACCGCAGCCATTGTCGGTGACGCGAATCAGATCGAGGCCCCCTTGCCCCAGCGAGACATCAATCCGCGTGGCTCCCGCATCCAGGGCGTTTTCCAGCAGTTCCTTCACCACGCTCGCGGGGCGCTCGATCACCTCCCCCGCGGCAATCTTATTCACCACGCTCTGCGGCAATTGACGAATGATGGGCATAACAAATCGGCTCCTTCCATTCCTTCTGGTCCTCTCTCCCGGTATTTCCCTGGAGTACCAGGAGTACCGAGGAGAGGGAGTATGTCAAACTCACCCCCTCACCTTGTCTCCCACTCTCCCCCTCATTCCGCCCCCAATTCCTGCTCCTCCCCGCCCCCGGCCTGATACTTCTCCAGCTTGCGATACAGCGTCCGAGCGCCGATATCCAGCACCCGCGCGGCTTCTTCCCGATTGCCGTTGGTCAGTTGCAACGTCTGTTCAATGGCCCAGCGTTCGATTTCGTCCATCGTTTTGCCAACCAGCTCGATCGGGCCTGAGGAACTCGTGAGCGCCGCCGGCTGATTGGATTCGTCCATCAGTTCGGGCGGCAAATCGTCCAGGTCCAGCAGGCCGTCGTTATCGAGCACCACCATCGCATCGATGGCATTCCGCAATTGCCGCACGTTGCCGGGCCAGTCATAGGTAAAGAGCCTTTTCGCCACCGCGGGCGAAACACCCTTTACCGTCTTGTGATGCCGGCGGGTCAATTGCCGGCGGAAATGGTCAGTCAGGGGCACAATGTCTTCCCGCCGATCACGCAGCGGCGGCAAGTGGATGGTGACAACCTTCAAGCGAAAGTACAAGTCGCTACGGAAGGCGCCGGTCTTGATCGCTTCATCGAGATTCTTGTGCGTCGCGGAAACCACCCGCACGTTGACCCGCGTCGTCTTGTTGTCGCCCACCCGCGTGATTTGATGATCTTCTAGCACCCGCAGCAGCTTGATCTGCGTGGGGAGCGGCATATCGCCAATCTCATCCAGAAACAGCGTGCCGCCATTGGCATACTCGAAAGCACCCATGCGGTCGGAGACGGCATCGGTATAAGCCCCCTTCACGTGGCCGAACAGTTCACTCTCGACCAGGTTCTCGGCGACGGCGGCGCAGTTGAGGGCGACGATCCGTTTCCCCTTCCGCGGGCTGTTCTGATGAATGGCCTGGGCGATCACTTCCTTGCCGGTGCCGCTTTCCCCAGTGATCAGCACGCTGGCGTCGGTGGGGGCGATCCGCTTCAAGCGGTCGATCACCTGCTTCATCTTTTCGCTGGCGTAGATGATCCCCTCGAAACCGAACTTTTCGTCGAGCCGTCCCTGCAATTCCTGGTTCTGTTGCTTGAGCCGGACGGTTTCGACGGCCTTCTCGACCACCGCCCGCAGTCGATTGGGGGTGATCGGTTTCTCTAGGAAATTGAAGGCCCCGTGCTGCATGGCTTCGACCGCTTTGCTGATCGTCGCATGGCCGGTGACCATCACCACCTGCGCGTCCGGCAGCGCCTGCTTAGCCCGGTTGAGGATCTCCATCCCATCCACATCGTTCATCACCAGGTCAGTGACAATAATGTCGAACGTGTCGGTCTCGATCTTGCGGGCCCCCTCCGCCCCCGAGGTGGCCACCACGCAGGGGTGCCCCACCTTGGTCAGGCTCTCCTCCATCGCATAGGCCAGGGCCTGGTCATTGTCCACAATCAGCACCCGCAACGGGGGGCCTGCGGGCACTGCGGCGTCCTGATTCCGGTCGTGATTTCGCTCGTCCTTCATGCCCGTCGATGATAACGAAATTGTGCTCAGCTCGCGAGTGGCGGGACACTGGCGGCCATGAGACTTTGCCGAACGTGGGCCGAAAACGGCTCGCGGTGGCGATAACAGTTTTGATAACACTTTCCACTCCTTTTCTAACTTGGCCCCGACACGTCTTAACCGCCGTTCGCCATTCAGGTTGCGACCGGCGATCATGGCTATCGGCCGGTTATCGACTCGGCAACTGATAACAACTCCTTCGGGTGGTCTCTTGTGAAATATCTCTCGAATAATAACAAAACTACGATGTATTTATACATGATATTATTAGCAACTAGTGAATACAAGTCAAGTAATTTTTTCGATGTGCAGGTGCGGGGTGGCCGATCGCTGCTTGCTTCCTCTCCTCGGTACTGCGGGGAGAGGGGGCAGGAAGGTTTTTTTGCTATGCTAACCCCATGCACGTCGCCATCCTGATTGCCGTCGAGGAATACGCCGACAAGCGGTTCGCGCCGCGGGCGTTTGCTGCTGCCGACGTGAAGGCGCTCGGGCTGGCACTGCAGGGAGTGGGCTTTGCCGAGCTCGATCAGGTCGTGCTGATCGACGCCCAGGCCACCAAGACGACGGTGGAATCGAAGTTCCGCCGCACGCTGCGGTCGCTTTCGCCGGACGATACGCTTTTGATCTATATCGCGGCACATGGCTTTGCGGACCGGGGCCGCAGCTATCTTGTCTGCCACGATACGCAGGCGGCGGACCTGCTCGCGACGAGCATCGCCTGGTCGGCGCTCCTCGCGCAACTGCGAGACTCTGAGTGCCAGCGCGTGACTCTGTTTCTTGATTCGTGTGCGACCGGCTTGGGAGCAGCTAACGAGCATGACGGTCTCGCGTACGAAGAACTCCGCGACTTCTTCACCGCCAGCGAGCAACGAGTTTGTTTGGTCGCTGGCGAGTCGGGCGAAACTTCCTGGCCTGCCGCACAACTCAAGCACGGCGTTTGGGCCAGTCAGGTGATTGCCGCCTTGCAGGGGAACGCGCCTAGTGCGCTCATCAATAAACAACTACTCACGTCGAGTTCGCTGCAGACATTTTTAGCAACTGCCCTGCCGCGGGTCTTGCAGCGGGCCTATAGCGACAAAAAATCACAATCGCCTGCCTGTTATGGCCCCAGCAGTGGCGAATTCTTGCTGGCCGATCTGACCGACCTGCTTGCCGAGCGGGCCTCGTCCGGCAAGCCGCAGCCGGGGGATGTATTGGGACTCACGCTGTCGCGCGAGCACGTCGAGAGCATCCGCAGCCTGGCCGGTTTCAAAAAAACCCACCAAGTGCCGACGGTCATCAACAGTTACGCCAAATCGCTCGTCGCCGAACTGGGGGCCGGCCCGATTGAAGCCGACGTGAATGAAGTCCGCGATGCGCTCCGCAAGCACTTCGCGTTCAAGCGGAAGGACCTCGATGCGGTCAGCCCGGGAGACGGCACGGGGAGCATTCTCACGCCATACTTCGTCTACTCGGTCACGGTCACGCTCAACCCCGCCAACCCAGCCGAGATCATCTGGCGGCGGCAGATCTCCGACATCAAGGAGCCGGAGCAAGTTCTCTCGCCGGCCTTCGCCAGCGTCTTTCCCAAAACCTTCAGCACCGTCGAATTCACGCCGCCGCAGCCCATCGACCTGACCGCGTTCATCGACCAGCTTGAAGACTCAGCCGACGACCGTTGCAAACTCAATTACGACCCCGCTGCCACCTGGTGCCGCCTTAGCCTGCAGGGGTTGCTGGGCCAAATCGAAGTCACTCCCACCCGCTTCGCGCTGCTACAGCTCAGCCCAACATCGCCGCAAACGCTGCTCGAAGCCTTCTTCAAAATCCAGGCGATGCTCGTCGATCAGTACGACGTCCGAGCGATTGGGTTTCGCGCGTAGTTGCATCGTCTCTGCTCGCGCCTGCGTCCGGGGAAGGAAGTGAGTAGAAAGTGGAGAGTAGAAAGCAGAAAATACTGCTCTGGCCGCCCTTGCCAGCAATCCCTATCGTGCGCGATTCGGCCAACTTGAGAAAATAGTATCGATCTAGCTAATTTTGTTATTGTGAACGATTTGAAAACACGATATAGTGGAGATAACGCGCCAGCCCGGGCTTCACCGCCAAACAGACCTTAAACACCCCTCAATGGAGGTGACCGGTGAATCCCTTGATCCTTACCCTTGGACTTGCCCTTTCTTCAGTCGCGATCTCTCCTCGCGAAGATGTTGCTACTGAACGTGTTGACCTGATTGAGGTTAACCACTTCTACGATGAGCAGGGCCGGCTCGTCTTTGACCAGTTGCTGTTTTACGACTGGAGCCATGACGACGGCCGCTATCAGTTGCGGGCCTGGCGGATGGTGAAAAACAACTCGCAATTGCCACAGCGCAACTGGCAATCCGGCGGTTATTCGGCCATCTGGCAGGATGGCGATGTGCTGCGGAAGATTTCCGCCCCTGCGACCCGCGAGTCGTGGACGCAGTTCGACCCCGAACTGACCGAACGCGAGTTCCTGCCCAAAGAACGCCGCCGAGAACTGCGGTCGCCCAAGACACTCGCGGCCGCAAAACTGCGCTAACTCCTATTGCCGCCTTGGCGGGCGTTTCTGCGGCAGCGCTTCGTACGGACTCTCGGGCCACGAGTGTTTGGGATAGCGGTTCCGCAGGTCCTTGCGAACCATTGAATACGTGTTCGCCCAAAAGCTTTTCAGATCAGCAGTCACTTGAGCGACGCGCATGTTCGGCGCGAGCAGGTGCATCAGCAGCGGCACTCGGCCGCCGGCAATCCGCGGCGTCTCCATCAGGCCGAAGACTTCTTGGATGCGCACAGCCAGGATTGGCGGCTGACCCACTTCGTACTGAATTGCAATCAGGCTGCCACTCGGCACGCCGATCCGCTCCGGCGCTGCGCGTTCAATTTGCTGCAACTGTTGATAGGTGAATAGGCTCTTCACGGCTGGCAGCCACGGCGCGCGACGCAGATCGGGGAACGACTTGCAGCCCAGACATAACTCGGGCAGCAGACGACGGAGGGCTGCTTCATCGAGCACGGGAAGTCCCAGATCAGGTATCCATTCATTCAAGCAACGAACACGAGTGACGAACTGAATTAGGTTCTCGTTGTCGGCCGGATACGCTTGTTCCCAATGAACGGCCGCAGCGGTCGCGAGGATCTCGGCCACTTGTTCCGCGGCGGGATACGCTGCTTGGCGAGATTCGAGGACGAGATCATCCCACCGAAGAATCTTCTGACTGATGACTCGCTCTTGCATCTCATCAAACGACAAGCTGGTTTCTTCGCTGAGCAGTTCGCGAGGCAGCCACTCGCGCTCGACGCCGGCCGCGAGCCGCACCGTGGCTTCGCCGGTGCTGGCTTCGACATCGATGGCCAGAAACAATTCTTCGCCGGTGACGGCCGATTGATCGGCCAGCTTCACGCCGCGGCCACCGACGAGCAAGGCGCGACGACTGCCCGGCTCGCGCAGCCGCGCGAGACGGTCAGGAAATGCCGCGAGCAACCCCCGGCCCAGTGCTTCGTCTTTATCAATGGCTCGTCCTGATTTGCCGTGGCCCGCCACATCGCTGCGAACGAGACGGAGCAGTTGCTCTCGCGCGCGGAGAACTTGCTGCGCGGCGGTACGGTTCAACGTGCCCACATCGGAATCGACCGCGCCGCGGTCGTCGAAGGCCTCGATGGCCGCGATCCGATCCGCCAGGTCATTATGGCTACGATGCGCGGGCGTCCGGCGCTCGCCGGGGCGAAAGTTCGCTCGCTGGAAAACATCGCGCTCGCTCAATAGCGCGGCCGCGGTGGCGGCGGTTTCGGCAATGCCCAACTGCTGACCTTCAATCAGCAACCGTCCCAAGCGTGGATGGACTGGCAGCGCCGCGAGAGTCTTGCCGAGTGATGTTATCTCGCCAGCTTCTGCCGCGCCTAAGCGTTCGAGCAGATGTAGTGCCCGCTGAATGGAGATTGCCGAGGGTGACTCAAACCAAGGGAACTGCTGTAGATCAGGTTCAATCCAATTGAGAACCGTCAGCGCCGCGCCGGCCAGATCGACTCGCTTCAATTCCGGTTCATCGAAATCGAGGCGTATCCGCTGCGCTGATTCAGGCCAGAGGCGAATACATAAGCCCGGTCCCGTTCGTCCCGCGCGGCCGGCCCGTTGATTGGCGGAGGCCTTCGAAATGGGACTGAGCTCGAGTTTATCGAGTCCCGTTTGTTCATCGTAACGGGCGATGCGGGCCAGGCCACTATCGATCACCGTCGTCACGCCGGGAATGGTCAGCGATGTTTCGGCGACGTTGGTCGAGAGAATCAACTTCCGCTGCGATGAGGGTTGCAGCACTTCATCCTGCTGAGCGCCGGGCAAGTCGCCGTACAGTTCCAGCAGCCGGATGTGATGTTCGTCCGCCCACGATTGCAGCCGCTTGGCCACCTGACGAATCTCGCCGAGACCCGGCAGGAAGACGAGAATATCGCCGCGATCGTCCGGCAGTCGCGTGACCGCCTGGACCACTGCCTCGGGCAAGGGCTGGCGATCCAGCGTGGGGGAATACTGAATTTGGACAGGGAACAACCGGCCTGCACTGCGAATGATGGGACAGCGGTCGAGATAGGCGGCGATGGGTTCGGCAGCGAGCGTGGCCGACATGACTAGCAGCTTCAGGTCACCGCGGACTGCTAGCTGCATCTGCCGCGTCATGGCCAGCGCAAGATCGCTGGTCAGCGAGCGCTCGTGGAACTCATCGAAGACGACAACGCTCACGCCTTCCAAGAATGGATTCCGCTGCAAGCGCTGCAGCAGGATGCCTTCCGTGATGAGTTCGATCCGCGTCCGCGGGCCGCTGCGCGATTCGAAACGAACCTGGTAGCCGACTTCTTCCCCCAGCCGCCAGCCTTGTTCCGCTGCAATGCGGGCGGCCGTGGCGCGGGCGGCGACGCGGCGGGGTTGCAGCACCAGGATCTTGCCCTCGCCAGCGAGGCCGCTATTCAAGATGGCCGGCGGCACGCGCGTGGTCTTGCCCGCGCCGGGGGGCGCTTGCAGCACGGTGCATGAGTTGGCTCGCAGAGCAGCGATCAGCTCCGCGAGGCAATCGTCGATGGGTAAGGCTGAGAGATTTTGAGTCACACGGCACGAGTCACACGGGCACTCCGGGCCGCGTCATTCTAACCCGCAGCGCCATCGAAATCCTTGAGTGATCGACCGAGGCGTTTGCGTTTGCCATCGACGAGAGTGGCGCGGCTTTCATCGGCCGGCGCTTGCTCGATCAGCTTGCCGAGGTTTTGATGGAAGGACGTATCGTGGGCTGGAGCGCCGAGCGATTCGACAGCGTCTGAAACGCCGAGTAGTACGCTTTGCCGCACACCTTCGCGAATCCACGAGAATAGATTGAGTTGCATCGGACAGGCCTCCTTGCCTTGAAATGCTGTGTCGGCTTTCGCTCCGCGAAAGCTTGTGCGTTCTTTCGCGGAGCGAAAGACGACTTTGTCTTAGCTTCGGTTTCCGCCGCATGCCGGATTGATCGTTTCCGCCGGGACCATACCTGAACGGATTTTTTGGGTCCAGGCGAGTCAACTGGGCGACGAAAAAAGGTCACTTCTTTTGGAAGTGACCCTAGATTGTTATCAGTTTGTAGTTGGCAGCAATGCTACTACTTGGCAACCTTGAAGCCGGCCTTTTCAAAGGCCTTGTCGTTGAAGATCAGTTCAACTTGTTCCTTCGAGGCTTCGGCTTTGCCTTTGCATTTGTCGCAGCAGAAGGCGACATCAGCGCCGGCGACCGTGATCTTGGTCGAGGCATCGGTGGCTTCCCCGCTGAACGGGCAAAGGGTTTGCTTGGCCTGGCCGGTGGCGACCAATTGATGATTGGCCTTCGAGGCAAACTTGGCGGTATCCGCAGCGAACGCCTTGGGGCAGTTCATGCAGCAGAAGAAGACCTTGCCACCCTTGTAGGCGACGCCATTGGCTTCCTTGGCGTCCTTCGAGGCAGCGACGACGCACTTCACGCCTTCGATCTTGATCTTCGCGCCCTCGGCGGCCACGACCGCGGCGACAGCGACAAACGCCAGACCCAAACCAACCAACATACGAGTTTTCATATCAACACTCCAAACGGGGGACGGGAAAGTGACGGGATAGTAGCCCTTAGCCAACCGGATAATCGGCATAACCGGAAGCATTCTCCAATATTAAATCGGCTGCGTCAATCAGTTCCATCCAAAATGGTTGATCTTAAGGTGTCGTGGCAACAGACCTCCAGGTCTGTTCGTCCCTGCCTTTGTCGGAAACTACTCCTCGTCAGACTATTCGCCGCTGGGTACGCTAACGCCGATGAGACAACCCATTCAACCGCTCGATTTGAGTCAACTGCAGGTCTATCCACTGGCCGAGCGGCAAAGCTTGACGCGGGTGGAAGACGTCTTGATCTCACCCGAGGCAGTCCCTCGACCGCTGCGGGATCCGACTCAGGCCGCGATCATCGCCGAGTGCGCCGCGCGAATTCGCTCCGCGCGCGATAACGGCCGTAGCGTCATCCTTATCTATGGCGCTCATCTGCTCCGTAATGGCGCCGCATTACTGTTGGACAAACTGATGGGTGAGGGTTATCTCACGCACCTGGCAACCAATGGCGCCGGCACCATTCACGACTGGGAATATGCCTGGTTCGGCGCTTCGACGGAAAGCGTTGAGATGAATGTCGCCGAGGGAAAGTTCGGCACCTGGCATGAAACGGCCTGGCACATTCATGTGGCACTGATGGCGGGAGCGCTGGAAGGCCTGGGATATGGCCGGTCGCTGGGCAAACTGATTTATGAAGATGGCCTGACATTACCGACCGCGCGGGTGTTGCTGGATGCAATTGTGCGCGAGCCAGCTCACACGCTGACGTCCGCCCGGGCGGATTTGCTGCAGGCGATGATGCGGCATGATGTGCCGGCGGGACGAGTAGACGTAACGCATCGCTGGAAACAGGCCTCGATTCTCGCGAGCGCGTACAAACACGGCGTGCCGCTGACGGTACATCCGGGCATTGGTTACGACATTATCGCGAACCATCCGATGTTCAGCGGCAGCGTCATCGGCCGCGGCGCGGAACTCGATTTCAAACTCTTTGGCGGCTCGGTTGCGGAACTCGAAGGGGGCGTGGTCCTCTCCGTCGGCTCGGCCATCATGGGTCCGCAGGTGTTTGAAAAGAGCATTAGTTGCGTGAACAACCTGCGTCTCCAAGCGGGCCAGCCGGTGATTCGCGATCTGGGAATCTACGTCGTCGATCTGCAAGACGGCGGCGGCTGGGATTGGACGCAAGGTGAGCCGCCGAAATCGAACCCAGCTTATTACCTCCGGTTCTGCAAGAGTTACTCGCGGATGGGAGGCCAGATGCAGTATTTGCAATGTGACAACCTGGCGTTCGTGCAACACCTCAGCGCCGCACTGACAGCCCAGGAATGAAGGCGCGGCAAGCAGGTCCGCGGCTCGGCAGGAGCCTCGCCCTCCCGGCCCCCGCCTCAACAAAAAACAGCCGCCAGGGTGAGTGGCGGCTGAGAGAGGTTGATCCGCTGTTGTTGAGCGGGCGTTAGTAGTTCGAGCCCGCTCCGCCGCTGACGTTGCCGACCATGTGGAAGTGGTTGTGATCGATGTAGATCACTTCCTGGGCATCTTCGTCGATGGTGGTGTGCGGAATGGGCCAACCGACGCGAGTGACTTCGGAATAGTAAACCGTACACTTGTAATGGGCGTGGTGCAGTTGCACCGGACCCAGCAAGGGGACGACTCGCGGCGGATCGATGTAGTCGGCAATCTTATCTTTGATGATTTTCACGTTATTGCGTTGGCGTTCGTGCAAGAAGGGCAAGCCGCCCTGGATGGGGTTGGCTTTCTCCCAGGCGCGGATCACTTCGTCGTCGCTGGGAGGATCGAGGGCGACGGTCGGACCGCCGGCCACCAGCGGCGGCAGGATGGGAGCCCGCTCGTACCGCTCGTGGTTCCAGAACTCGTCTTCCTTCTTCTTCTGAAAGTACGGGCTGACCGGAATGGGAATGCCGAACAGACCCATGTTCGTGCCCAGGGCCAGGCCCACGCAACCGGTGCTGGTGAGCGACGTGAGCGCCATCAAGGTGCAGAGAGCTGCAAGTGCCATCCTGTGCGACATGGTTATTCCTCGAAAGCTGCCCATCGGTGAGCCGGTCTGCTGGCATCGGTGTTTGACTGAGAACTCGAACGCTTAGGTAATAGCACCTACCGTTCCAGACCTACTTATCGTGTGAAGCTGTAACGAACTTGCAGAATTTTCGGATTGGGAGAAAGATTCGGAAGAAAAGGATCGAGCCGGTGGCGCGGATCAGCCGTCATTGCTAGCGGTTGGATTTCTTCTGTAGGTCGATCCTGCCCGAGCTGGCTATAATCCCGCCGGGATTGGCTGCGCGCACGAGGCGTGGGCTGCCGATTCCCGCACCTCATTTACCTCAGGAGAATTCCGCGGCGCGATTCAAACCCGCCCCGCGAATCGACGATGGCCGGACAAGGAAGTCCGCATATCGAACTTCAGCGCCAGGCATTTCGATGTCATGGGCGCTGGCTGCGACTCACGTACTTCGCGTGCTTGTCTCTATTCTATTGCGCGCCGCTCGCTGCAGCGGACCTTGATCTGCGGTTGCGATTGGCCTGGGGTGGCGGCGAGGCCTGTGCCTGGCAAGGAATCATCGAACTGAGCGACGGGCAACTGACGGAAGTGCAGCCGCTCGGTCTGGAAGCGGATTCGCCCGGGGCGTTGCACCTCATCAACGATCAAAAGCTGCGGCTCTTTCCACGCACGCCGCGAACCTACGATGGCTGCGATCTGCACGTGATTGCGCCAGACAATGCCGTGCTGCGCGTGAAGTTGTTCCCCGCGGGAGCTCCCGGCGGCGAATTCATTGAACTGCCGCTCGAAAAACTCAAGCAGGGCTTTCATAGCTTGCATCTCGACGAGCAGCGGAACCGCCTGCTGGTGCAACGCTCGCCCGGCGATGTGCTGCGGGTGAATCTGGCGCGCGATCATCTGGTCTTCGCGCCCGGCGATAAGTTCAGTTGCGAAGTGATTCCCAATGCGCTGCCGCTCACACCCAATACCGCTTACATCCTGAGCGCGGCGCTGGTCGAAGCCCGCGGCGGACGGGAACGGAATCGGTTGGACTTGGAACTCAAGTCCGACGAACAAGGCTCGGCCTCCACCGTCACCGCGATCGAGATGCCGCTGGGCGTCGAAGAAGGCGTCTACGACGTTGTGATTTCTTTGTACTTGAAGCGACTTACTTCGCCGCTGCTCCGCGGCAAGGCAATTGCCGAACGGCGCGTGCAACTGGTGGTGGTTGATCCGGTGCAACGCTTGCCGGCCGCAAACATCGATTGGAAGACGACCTGGGAGATCGATCCCGCCAATCCCAAGTGGTGGGAACGGATGGCCCGCATACCCACGCTGCCAAAACTTCCCGGCCTGACAACGGAACCGCTCAGCAATGGGACGGCGACCGCCTATCAACATCTGGGCCGGACCTGGATCGAACTGCCAGCCGAAAAATGGCAAGCCTATCCACTCTCCGTCGAAGAGATCGGCCGGCCGCATATTCTGCAGATTGAATATCCGAGTGATCTGCCGCAAAGTTTGGGCATCAGCATTGTCGAGCCTAACGCCGCGGGGCAGGTCATGCCCATCGGTCTCGATAGCGGCGTGGAAGTCTCGCCGCTCGGTGCGGGCGTACCGGCCAAGGTCCTGCGGCATCGTTTGATCTTCTGGCCCCAAACAAAAGCGCCGGTCGTGCTGCTGACGAATCGTCGCCGCGGACAAGGGGCGTGGTTCGGTAGGATTAGTCTGCAAGCGGGGCCGATCACGTTGCCGGCGCTCCGGTTGCCGGCGACGAACATTCCGCAGCGGATGTTTGCTTCCTGTTTAGAACGGCCACTGCTTGCCGAAAATTTTTCCGCCGGCGAAGCGCTCGATCCCGTCACCGGCCGCACGCTCGATGATTGGGTGACGTTTTACTTAGCGACGACACGGCTGGTCGAGTACCTGCAGCACACCGGCAGCGGCTGCATCATGCTGCCAGTGCTCTGCGAGGGAAGCACCCTCTATCCCAGTCAATTGTTGGAACCCACGCCGCGTTACGATACCGGCTTATTCTTCGAAAGTGGTCAAGATCCGGTTCGCAAGGACGTGCTCGAACTGCTGCTCCGGTTGTGCGACCGGGCGGGCGTGCAATGCGTTCCCACGCTGCAATTCACCACGCCGCTGCCGGAACTGGAACGCCAACGGCTGCTCGATCCGGCCGCTGCCATTGGCATTGAACCACTGGGCATCGATGGCCGGGCGACGATTCTGCGGCGGGGACCCCGGCGGGGCCTGGCGCCGTATTACAACCCGCTCGATATCCGCGTGCAGCAAGCGATGCAGCGGGTCGTTGCCGAAATATCCGCGCGCTATGGCGCGCATCCGTCCCTCTCCGGTATTGGTTTGCAACTAGGTCCGGAAACTTTCGCGCTGCTGGCCGACGATCTGAGCGGCTGCGACGACCGCACTTTGCTCGCCTTCCGGCAACAATCGGGCGTGCCGATTTCGACGCTCGATCCGCGCAATCCGCAGTGGCGGGCTGAGGCCACGCAAGCGATTCGCACCACCGCCCGCGCCGATTGGCTCAGTTGGCGGGCCCAGCGGATCGCCGATTTCTATCGCCAGTTGCAACAGGCGGTCGAGCAGCATCATCCCGGCGGCAAGCTGTTCGTCCTGCCAGGCGAATTGCTGGCCTCGCGACCAATTCAGTTTGCCTTGCGGCCGACGCTCCCTTCCCAGGATCAATCCGCGGCTGCGTTTGGCGCGCTGGGTCTCGACCCACGCGAATGGGCCGCCGATCGATTGATCGTCCTGCCGCTGCCGCAACGCGTCGCGAGTGATTTCGTCGGCGTTTCCACCGCCTATCAGGCCTGGGGCCAAAGCACTGACCTGGCCGCGCACTTCACTGGCTCCGCGTATGCAACGCAGGTCGCCATCGAGCCGGCACCCCTCGCGCTCCCCTCGTTCGATCAGGTCAGTCCCTTTGGCGCGGAGCAGACTCGCCTCTGGCTCGTGCCGCAACTCGTCCCTTCCGATGCCATCAACCGGCAACGCTTCGTCCATGCCATCGCCACCAGCGACACGCGGCTGCTGATCGATGGCGGCTGGATGTTGCCGCTGGGGCAGGAAGAATCGCTATCGTCGCTGTTCAAGGTCTTTCGCCGTTTGCCCGATGAGCCGTTTCAAACAGTCACGCCAAGATTAGCCAGCGCGAATCAGCAGCCGGCCGTCGTTCGCACGCTCGTTCGCCGCGGCAAGACCTATTTCTATGTGACCAATGATTCACCCTGGCCGGTGACGGTCGAAATCGATTGGCAGGCGGCCGGCAAGATCACCATCGAACCTTACAGTTCGCAGCGCGAAGCAACTGCGGTGATGCAAGGAACTCGCACGACCTGGACCGTGCGGCTCGAGCCTTATGACCTGATGGGGGGCGAGATCAACAACCCGCAAGTCGCGGTCGAGAGTTGGCGGACGACGTTACCCAATGAAGTAGGCGATGACCTCCGCGAGCAAGTGCGGCAGTTGCGATTCCGCGCGAATGCTTTGCGTTCGCCGAAGCCGAAAGAGGTTCTTTCCAATCCGTCGTTCGAGCGGACCGACGCCGCGGGCGCCTTGGTCGGTTGGGTGCATGCTCAAGGGACCAATGTCGGCGTTGAAATCGATGTCGATGCAGCCCACCGCGGCAAGCAATCGATACATCTGCAAAGCTTCCGCGAGCCCATGCGCCAGGCCACCGCTGCCTGGGTTCGCAGCGAACCGATTCCGGTGCCCACCACCGGGCGGATTTCGGTTGTCGCCCATCTCCGCGTCGCCGATCCGCAGCGGCAACCCCGGCTGCGGCTGGCCATCGAAGGGAAGCTCGATGGACAACCCTATTACCGCTGGTCCAACGTCGGCCTCAGCGAGGAAGGGAAGCCGCTCAAGGTGCAGTTGCAGAGCGAGTGGAATTCGTATCGCTTCCCGCTGACGGATTTGCCGCTGAGCGGCCTGACAGATTTGCGGATTGGCTTCGACCTGATGGACGAAGGAGAAGTCTGGATCGATGAGGTTCAGGTCTTCGATCTCTGGTTCGACGACAACGAGCGGGACGAATTGCTGAAGAGCATCGCTGCGACCGATTTTCAATTGACAGCGGGCCAACTGGTTGGCGCCCAGCGATATCTGGAAAGTTATTGGCCGCAATATTTGCGAAATCATGTTCCCTATCAGACTCTGGAAACAGCCAGGCCAGTGGCCGCTCCAGCGAACAAGCCTCCCCTCATTCCCGCCTTGCCGGGCGCGACCGCGGCCACCAATGCCATTCAGAGTGTCGTCAAGCAAGTGACACCCTCGTCGGTCATGCCGCCACTGAAAGGGGATCGCGCCAATCGCGACCGGACGGATCGAGCGGAGCGAGAGCGAGTTGACCGCGAACGTGAGGAAGCCGCCGAAAAGCCCGGCATGCTGGACCGCATCCGCGCTTGGTGGCCGAGCCGCGCGGAAAAAGAGAAAAAGGCCCGCTGACCTGTATCTACAGCCGGAAATTATCTGGCAGGAGACCGTCCTTCACGACCACGGGAATCCCTTCGCGGATGATACAGGCCTCGTCCTCGCCGCGTGTTTCGACGGACTGCTCATTGACGATTCGCACGCCGCGGCCGATGCGAACGTTCTTGTCGATGATCGCCCCTTCCACGTATGAGCGATCGCCGATGCCGAGCTGCGGCGTGCCGCTGAACTGATGCTGCTTCTTCATGGCATCGCTATCGTAAGCATCGGCGCCCATGATGACGGTGTTGCGAATGGTCACTCCTTCGCCAATGATCGTCCGCAAGCCGATGACGCTGTTCTCAATCACCGCCCCCTGACCAATCTGGCAACCGTCGGCGATCAGACTCCGCTTGATCGTGGCGCCATCGAATAAAGTGGGGGGCAAAAACCGTGGGCGGGAATAAATCGGCGCGACCGCGGCGGACAGATCGAACGGCGGATGCGTGCCGGCCAGGCTGAGGTTGGCGTCGTAGAAGGCTTTGATCGTGCCGATATCTTCCCAATAACCATCGAACAAATGCGTTTGCACTCGCTTGGCCCGGACCGAGGCGGGAAAGACTTCTTTGCCGAAGTCTTGATAGTCGGTCTTGGTCAGGACGTCGAGCAGCGTATCGCGGTTGAACAAATAAATGCCCATGCTGGCGATCAAGTCGCGCCCCTTGCTCTCGATGCCGCGAGCATCGATCCAGGCCGGGTCCATTTTGACTATGTCCATCTCTTGGTGCGTCTGCGGCTTCTCCAGAAAGCCATGCACGCGGCCGTCATCGCCGATCCGCATAATGCCAAAGCCCTTGGCCGCTTCGCGATCGACGGGAATGCCCGCAATGGTCACATCGGCCTTGCTGTCCTGATGCGTTTTAATCATCTCGCGGTAATCCATCCGGTAGAGCTGATCGCCGGAGAGAATCAGCACATAGTCGATGCCTGGCTGCTGCAGGTAGCGCAGGTTCTTGCGGACCGCGTCGGCGGTGCCTTGATACCAGTCCTTTTTCTCATCGTTCGTCGTTTGCTGCGCGGCCAGCAGCTCCACAAAGCCGCCGCTGAAGTGATCGAAGCGATAGGTCTGCCGGATGTGGCGATGCAAGCTGACCGACATGAACTGCGTGAGCACGTACATGCGGTTCAGGCCGCTGTTAATGCAGTTCGAAAGGGGAATATCAATCAGTCGATACTTGCCCGCGAGCGGCACGGCCGGCTTGGAGCGGAACTTCGTGAGCGGATACAAACGAGTGCCACGACCGCCGCCGAGTACGAGAGAAATGACGTTGCGCATGTTCGAATTCTGGGATGAGAGGAAGCGAGTGACCGGCAGGACGGCAGCTACGAATTGCTGCGCCTTAGAATAGCTTTTGGGGGTCAACGGGACAAGAACCGCCACAGAAGGGCATGCCACCACCCGGACTATCCATGAACCCGACGGGGTGCCGGCTGACGCAAATTCGGGACTCTCGACCGCCGGCACAAGGAGGCTGCTGAAATACCAGCTGATAGCACACTTAACCCCTTACTCTTCGCTCATATCAGTCGAAAACTGCGACGCAGATTAAGGACTTA
>JAYTUF010000454.1:0-6641 GCA_043744755.1 Anatilimnocola sp. | reverse complement strand
CCGCGAGCGCATGCAGCCGGTGCATGCGCATCAAATCGGTCAGTGGTTTTTCGAGGTTGTAGGCTTCGTTCAAATCAGCGGCGACATCGATCAAGAGCAAGGGGGGCTGCACCAGCCCCATTTCCGAAACCAGGTGAATCCAGAGCGGCAGCTCGGGAAACTCCAGCAGTTCCATCACGCGAAACAGGTCGGGATCCTGCTCGCTCAACTGCAAGGCCTGGGCCCGGTGACCTTCGCGCAGCAGGCCGTCGCACTCTTGCAGGCGCTCGTTGGTCTCTTTGAGAATTTCTTCGTATTCCTGATGCGCCTCGACGACCTGATCCTGCGCGACGACGGCCGAGGGATCGCTCAGACGGCGGATGCGATCCACCAACGACTGCAGCGAGCGAAGTGAGAAAGTGGTTGCGGGCATGACGGGTTTTCAACAAGAGGACTTCAGCAGGAGAACTAAGGATTGGCGACAGGCTCGGCAATGACGATCCGCTCGGTGCCGACGGTGCGAAACAACCGCAGCCCGAGTTTGGATTGATTCTGCAATTGCTCGAGAAGGGTGACCATGTCGGTGTACCAGGCCGCCGCGGCGTGCAGCGTCTTGTGCGTTGTCTCCGCTTCGTCCAGCTTCGGCTCGATGATGGCGATTTGCTGCCGGACCTGGAGCAATTGTTGCGACAGCAGAGTCCGCTGGTTGATATTCATGGGGATAGTTGCTGAGAGCGTCTGTTCGTCGCGCTCCGAGCGTTCGAACTGCGTCTTGAGCGTTTTCGCTTGCGACTCGGCAACGGCGGACGCTTTGGTGAGTTCGGCCTTGCGGCGCTTGATTTGCGTCGGCGAGATTACCGCGCGCATGGGCGGACGGTCGGCCCGGGCCACGTTAGGCGGCTCGGAGTAAGGAACGATGATGAGTTGCAGCTTCCCGTCCTTCTGTTCGAGCTTAAGCTCCAACTCCAGATCGACCGCCAAGGAACCGCTGGCCTGACCGCTGATCTTGAAGGTGGTGGTTTCGCCGGCCGCCAAGGTGCTCGCGCCGGGGATGTTGACGTTGGGAAAATCGATGGCCAGCGGTTCGGCCCGGACCGGCAGAGTGCCGAGCGCGTTGCCGGGAATCTGGGCTTCAATCGTCCAGCGGTCGGCGAGCTTGAGGGGCAGCGGAGTGGAAGTGAGGGGTTTGCACAACTGACACAGCTCTTGTTCCCCCGCGGCATCGATCCGCAGCAGGCAGAACATGATGGCCGGCAGCAAACTGCCGCCGCTCAGCTTTTGCCACTGAAACGAAAGTTGGTCGCCCTTGAGCCGAAAATCGGCGATGGCCTTTTCCTTGGAGAGAGCGCCGGTCGATTTGAGCATGACGTTCCAAACCCGTTCATCGGGGGCGGGATCTTGCCGAACGAGCTTGAGGACTGATCCCGGCGGACAAACCTCGTCGCCGCCCAGTAGTGTTAAGTCGCAGCGCTGCGGCGAATCGACTTGAATGGTCGTCAGATTCTGGCGCGTCGCGTCCTTGGTTTCGGGCAACGGCAACCGCCGACTCCGCTGGCGAACGTCGGCGAGCGCATTGCCTGTGGAGGTCGGATTAGGAACTGGTGGAGGTGGAGTTGACGATGGCGGTTGCGGAGCGGGGACGACTACGGTGGGATTCACCCCGGACGCCGGCACCGGAATTGAATTCGTCGCAGCGACCGCCGGAACGGGAATCATTGGCGCCGATGCGGGACTGGGTGCAATAGGTTCCGGAGCCACTACGTCCGCCGGTTGGGGCGCTGTTGCAACGGCTGGAGGCACTGCTGGTGCTGCGCTGGCAATCGTGGTGTTCAAAACGTCCGGTGGTGGACCACGCATCACAAGCATCAGCACGACCGCAATGCCCAGCGTGGCCGCCAATCCCAGGCCAATGCCGCCCCACAAGAACAGTGGTTGTAAAGCGCCCCCGCCCTCGCGCGCGGCCGAAGGCGCAGCAGGCTTGGAACCCGCAGCTTTGCGGACCGGCGAGGGGGGCGGCGGTCGTTTGGGAGGCGTCATGCGGGTGTAACTCTCACGGGGAGCAGTTATTGAAATCCCTTGCTGCGATAAATGTCGATGGCGTTGGCACCGTCTTGCACAAAGATGCGGTATTCCAGGCGGCCTTTGGCCATGGCGGCGTTCATGTAGTCGATCACATCTTGCTGCAAATCGGCGTGTTGCTTCGCCTCAGCGCGGTTTTTGGTGAATTGCTCGACGTCCTTATCAAGCGATTCCAATTCGTCGCGCATTTTTTTGGCTTCTCCTTCGGCGCTACGTTTTGCGGATTCTAAGTTGCGTTTCTCCTCACCTTTGGTCTTCTCGGCTCGTTTGTGGGCTTCCGCCGCAATTCCGTCCTGCCGCTTAATCTCCGGTTCGTACTCTTTCTTTTTGTTATCCCGCTTAGAAATCACGCGACGGAGCGACAGGTCGAAGTTATTGACCTTATCGAGTTGACCCTTATTGCGGTCGGTCATCAGTTTGACATCGATCGGTCCGCCGCGATCAAACGACTCTGTCTCACTCACATCACCCAGGTGATAAGTGGCCATGCCTTTGACAGTGAGCGTCCGTTCTTTTTCCTTATCCTTATCGAAAGCAAAGCTGACCGACAATTGCAACAAGGGACCCTGCTTGCCATTGCCGCCGCGCATCATAATGATTTGCTCAGCGCCGACGTTGATCGGAACGGAGGGCCGCTGCTCGATCTGCCCGGCAAAATCGCGCGGCTGAATTTCCAACAGTAGGCTGGCAGGATCGGGCAAGACTGCCGACTCTGCTCGAGGAAGTTCAAACGACACGCGCGGGAGCTTATCGAGCCGGATCGCATCACTGCTGATCGGAGGCGAGAGTCGGCATAGTTTGGACTCGCCGTTGATTTTGACTTCGAGCAAGCAGTAACGAAGTGCGTCGGGGCGGGCGGAAAGGGGTGCCTTGCCGTCCCAGGCGAACGTCAGTTTTTGCTGATCCAGCTTGAACGTGCCAAGCGGAGTCTTGTTCCCCGCGCCACCCACGGGCAGGCGAGTGACAGTCCAAGTGCGTGTTCGTTCCTTGTCATTGACTTCCAACGTGATATTCTCGGCCAAGGTCTTTCCAAACGCCGCTTCGGCGCCCGAGAGTGTCAGGTCGCATTCTTGCGCCGACTGCACGAACACCATGGCGAGCAAGCCGGATGTGGCACCGGTGGATGCGTCCGTCGAGAGTCCACCGCTGCCGGCTTTCACTGGCAACTTCAGGAGTTGATTCTTGTTCACGATGTCTTCAAATGGATCGTTGGGCGGTGCGGAGGGCTGGGGGATTTTCGCATTGATCGAAGTTGAAGCCGGGCGCGCGACGAGTAGAGACGAATCGCCTGAGTCACCTGGGTTCTCCGCAGGTAGTGTGGCCGGTGTTTCGGGACTGACGATTACCTGTTCACTGGGACGCGGTCGCTTCCCGTCGGGATCTTCAGCCGGCAACTTCGGCGGCGGATCAGTCGCCGGGCGGGTGATGGACATGTTGGGGTTGACCGCGGGCGGCAAGGGACCGTTGTTGGCTACCATGGGCGCAGGGCGTTGGTTCATCACCATCACGATGAAGACCACCAAGGTGAGCGCGATGCCGCCGAAAAACGCGATCGCCACGGGCAGCATGGTGGACATGCGCCGCGCCTTCGATTTGGCGAAGGGATTGATCGCAGCCTCGGCGGGCGGCAGCGAATGCGATTCGCCCGTCGGCGCCAGCGGCGGACCGACCCGATATTCCCCGTCGAGCGGCACCGGTGGCGGCGCCTCGGTGCGGCGACCACGAGCGCTCGAGGGGACCGGCGGCGCGGGGCCTCGCGCGGCGGGACTGGCGACAGCGGGCTGCGCACGGACGCCTTCGCGCGCCAGCGTGACCAACTCGCCGCCACGCGCCGGCGGCAGCGCGCCCTTCGTCAAATCGAGCACCAGCGCATGCGGATCGCGCCGGGCCACTTTGGCATCTGCGGACTCATGAAACACGAACCGCCATTGACATTCAAAGCTGGAATAGATCCGGCTGTAGAGCGTGGCAAACGTCACGCCCCAGCGCTTCTCCGGCGGCAACAGACTCAGTGCCTCGACCAGGAGCGGAAGCGTTTTCAAATGCGAGGGATAAATGATGACGACCGGCCGCCCACCTTTGTCCTTGATCGATTCGGCCAGCACTCCGGCATAACCCGCATCGCCCGTCGCCTGTTCCCAGGCGACGCATTTCTCCAGCGACTTCTGGGTGGTCGTGGGGATCTTGCTGGGAATCGTCCGTAGCTGGCCATCCCATTGTTCAATCGAAAACTTGTCCGTGGCCAGCACCCAGGCGGGACCGCCAGGGCAGCGTTCCGCCTCACGCTTGGGCAAGGCCACGTGATGGGCCAGCAAGTTGGTGCGGCCCGTATAGTCCAAGCCTGCATCGGCGACTCGCGAGAGAATGCTGTAACGCTGTCCCCCGATGGTCCACAGGACGTGCGAGTAGTTGACCGGGTTCTCCTTGGTGCGCGGATCCGGCGGCTTGAACGGGTGTGGGTAACCGCTGAAGCCTTCGAGAAACTCGGCCAGGTTGGGTTCCATTCCAGCAGTGCTGCAGACGGTGCAAAAACCCGATGCACCGGGACGTAGCCCCTGCGGCGCGGATGTATAGAGAATCTCCTGGCCCATCAGCCGGTCTCCTTCCAACGATGATCGGTTTGGCCTTCGCCGCCGACCACGGAGAGTTTGTGTCTGGTCGCGGGAATCAACCTGCCCGCTGCTTTATGAAGCGCGTAAAGCATCGGCACTTCGGTCCATTGCGACCGCACGTCTCGCGGCCGAATGCCGAACATGTTGGCTTGATCGTCGACCTGTTCCGGCGGCCGGCCGAAGGCGCTGGCGGGAATATAGACGACATCTTGAAACGACGACTCGGCTTCGTTCACCACTTCGCCGGCGTTGTCTTCGAGCATTTTTTTGATCTCGGCCGAGACGCCCAGCAGCGCGTCGATATCGAGGACGCTCGAGCCGCCATGCACCTTGCGGGTGAGCGGCGTGTCCATGATCTTCTTCCGCCGGCAGAGCGATGCGCACGCATCGAATTTGCTGACGATGACGACGAGGTGCCCGGGAATCTTTTCGCTCTGCGAAAGCCGCGGCTCGCTGTAGCTGCGAATGCGATTGGCGGCTTCGGCCAGAATTTGATCCTGACTGTAGAGCCATTTTTGCTGCCGGAATTGTGGGTCCAGCGATTTCTCCTGGCAGGCGAGGCGGAACTTCGGATGTTGGGTGGGATCAAACAAAAACAGCCGCACCTTGGAAACCGCCAGGTGCTTGCAAGGTTGGCTGGTCGATTCGCCACCGGGCAAGAATTGCTCCCCGGCGTTGTCATACAAGCACAAGGCCCGCGCGAGGGGATTGCGGGGCCGATCGGGCAGGTAGGCCGGATGACCCTTATCGGGACTGATCGAAAAGACGAGTGGCCGCGGCAGCAGAATCCGTTGTCCTTTCAGCAAAATCGGCTGATAGAGTTCGCCCGCCTGCTGCGTCTTGTCGATGATGACCAGCTCATCGGGCCGCGGGTTGTTGAACAGCTTGGTGTGGTTATCGCCCAGGAATTGATTCGTCAGTGGATTCTTGTTGGCAAAGTCGAGGTTAAACGTCGAACGGAGCGAAGTCTTGAGCTGCCAGGTCATCGCGGCCAGATAGTTCGATTTGCCGCAGAAGGGCGAACCGAAAATCGAAACAAACAGCGGGGCCATCTCCAAAAAGACCCGCGGCAGATGCAAATGGCAATGCGGGCAAGCGAGGTGCTCGCAAACGCCGCCCCGCACATCAATGGCCAGGCCGTTGACGTTAAACCGCGATGGGAGAAAACGCTGCGGCTCGGCCGGCAGCATGGGATCGCCCATCAAATCGGAATGTGCGGCGATCCAGAGCGTCTCGTCGGGAGAGAAATTCTGCCAGCAATGGGGACAGGTAACCTGCGCTCGCAAATCGACTGACGAAGTTACCTGTGCCATTTTGGCTTCCAACCCTCGCGCCTGCAAAACACGGAAGTGGCCCGACCGATGATAATCGCGGATTCGCTCGGTTGCGAACCATGTTACCCTTCGGCCGCGATTGGGGCAAACGGTTTTACGCTCCGAACGAGGGATCAAAGCCATTCGGAGATGCTATCCTGAGACGGTATCCTGAGACACAGTGCAAGGCTAGACTAAATTCGACCCGAGACCCAACGGACAAGGCGTGGCGATCATGAGCCTGGCTCAGCGAATTGTGGAAGACGGAGAGACCACTCGGGACGCTTATGAGCTCGCCGGTTGCGCCCGCTTCGCGCCGCGACTCGCCGACATGCAAACCGGCTTGAAGCGACTCGCTGCCGAGAATGTTGCCTATGTTGCGCACTGGCAAAAAGAGACCCGCGCCAAGGGTCAACAACTGCAGCAGCAGATCGATCACGCACAGCGGCTGTTTGCCACGCCGCAGGACCGGGAGCGGTATGATGAACAACTGCTGGCCCAGTTACGGCAAGCGTACTCGCGCGAAATTGCCGGACAAACGGGCGAGGCCCTCCGCCGCTGGCTGCGTATGGCGCAGAACATACACGGCACACGGATCGAGGACGTGGCCCGCAAGCTAACAGATTCCAAAGCAACGACTGCCTCCGTCGTTGTGCCC
>JAYTUF010000453.1:0-6647 GCA_043744755.1 Anatilimnocola sp. | reverse complement strand
CAGGGAGCGCCAGCGACCGGAGCGGAGCAAACCACCCCCACACCGTCGCAAAATTTTCGGCGGGGGTCACGAGAGAGCCAGCTCGCGCGGCTTGCCTCGCCACGGATGCTTGGCGGCGGGCTTTTGGCCTTGGTTGGACTTCGGTGGGCCAGGCCGCGGTGTACGCTGCTGTGGGCGGGGCTCGGTGCGCGTTGTCCCATACGACAGTTCCCGATCACCGGCGAACAATCGCACGCGGCCGTCGAGTTGCAGGCACACCTCCACGCGCTGCTTCGGCTGCACGCCGCTCGCGCGCCCCAGTTGCAGATACCCGTTCTGCCAACGCACTGTCCAATCGTTCTGCACCACGCGCTCTTCATGCACCGCGAGTACGCGCGCGAGATCAATCTCCTTCAGCGCCGCCCGATGCACGTCGGTTGGTTGCGCCGCAGGCTTGCCGAACTTGGCGTTGAATGGCACCAAGAACTCCCGTTCCAAAAACGCGTTCGCGGTCGCCAGGTCCGAAATCCCACGCTGACGCAGGGCCTTCACCAGACGATCTTGCAGCGTGCCGTTCATCCGCTCCACGCGCCCCTTCGCTTGCGGACTGCGCGCCAGAATCAAACGCACACCCAACTGCTCCATCGCGCGTCCAAACTGCGTTTTAGGCTCTTTTTCGGCCAGAATCTCCGCCTCCGTCGGTTCGCGATCGCTGCGATAGATGGCCGCGCGATCCACATACACCGCACCCGGCAACCCCTGACGCGCCACATAACGCTGCAGCATCGTGAGCGCCGCTTCGAGCGTCTCTTCTTCAAAGAACCGCGCGTAGATCCGACCCGTCGCATCGTCGATCATCACCATCAACACCGCCCACGCGCGACGGCCCTCGAACCAGTCGTGATGCGAGCCGTCCATCTGAATTAGTTCGCCAAAAAACTCTTTCCGCTCGCGACGACGGCGATGCTGTTTGCGCTCTCGCTTACGCTCCCACAGTCCAGCGCGCGTCAACCAACGCCGCAGCGTCGTCACGGAAACTTCGATCCCTTCCTCCGCCAAACTCTCCGCCGCCAACGTCGGACCATAATCTCCATACGACTCTCGATACCGAGCCAGCACACGCTCGCGCAACGACGACTCGCTCTGCCGATTCGCTGGCTTCCCGCGCAGACCATGCACCAGGCCGCGATCTCCCTCGGCTTGATACCGGCTCCAAAGCCGCTTCATCTGCCGGTAACTAATCCCCAGCAGCTCACTCGCCGCACGCAATCGCAACTTCCCGGATTGCACCTGCGACAACACCACCAACCGCTTCCGCTCGCGACCACTCATTAAAATCGCCTCCATACCAGGCCCTCCTTTGGAAGGGCAGCATGGGGACATTTCTATTGGTCGCTAGCGGGGACATTTCTAATGGCGCATGACACTGCGCGCAGTTGCTGGCCTGGTACCGGCAGTTGTACGACGTGGAAGATCAGGCCCGCGGTAAAAGCGCCGAGGAAGTGCTGGCCCTGCGTCAGGAACAGAGCGCGCCGATCATGGCGGAGTTGCGGCAGTGGCTCGACCACGAGGCCGATCGCGTGGCGCTGCCCAAGAGTCGTTTGGGAGAAGCGGTGCGATATCTGCGGAACCAGTGGGAGCCGCTTAACGTGTTCCTGCGCGACGGCCGCGTGCCGTTCGACAGCAACGAGACCGAGCAACTGATGAAGCAGATGGCGACGGGTCGCAAGAATTGGCTGTTCATCGGCAGCGTGGAAGCCGGCTATCGAGCTTCCATTTTGCTGACGATCGTCAGCACCGCGCATCGCTACCATTTGGATGTTTGGCTGTATGTGAAAGACGTCCTCGACCGCTTGCTGGCCGGCGAGCGCGACCTGGCCGCGCTCCGCGCCGACCACTGGGCCGAGAGCCATCCCGCAGCCCTCCGCCCCCACCGCATCGAGGAAGCCCGCTACCGCGCCGACGCCAAAGCCACCCGCCGCGCCCGCCTCCGCCTCCTGGAACGCCAGCGGTCGAAGCAAGCCTAACCCGATGGCGGTGATGGGCGCTTACGTTTTCCTGGGCTACAAGTCCGGCTCCCAATACCACTTGCCATGAACGCAGCCATTCGCGAAGGCAATGATGATCTTATGGCCACTCTCATCCGTCCACTCGTAGTAGGTATCTCCTTTCACTACATGCCCACTCGGCGATTGCGGAACTTCTGCAAAGTTTATTGCCGAACCAGAACTACCAAGTAATTCTTCAACACTCGCTAGATTCATACCAGTCGCAACTTTCTCATATGCAGTGTACATCTGATTATCGCGACGCTTTTGAATCAGGAAAATGATAAGAATCAAAAATGCAGGAACGAGAACAATCAAACCTCGATTGGCCCATTTAGACATCGCTACAATATCCCGTGGTCCCGCCGCCAATACATCAACTGCAGATTTTGCAATCCGGAGTCGGACCGCCCGCGACTTTGCAATCATATCCAGGCGAGTCCCAACCCACAGCGTGGGGTGGGGCCGAAATGGTAGTCACAGGACCAGGAGTTCCAAGGCGGGGATCTGGGGATCCTTGGACTTCAAATGACACAAATTGCATACTACACACACAGAGTAGATTGTGCGCATAGGTATTCGAGTTCGGACCTAACCGCTTATATGGTTCTTGCAATATCTTAGCAAACGCATTGTTTAAGCAATCCATTTCCATTTCGCAAGTGCTAAACCTAGTGCATACTTTATAGTCATGTACATTGTATCCTTTCTTCACTTGAGCATTAGGGCACTCTTTTTTTGGGACGGGTCGATCTGGATGGGCAGGGTCTTTTCCAGTCGTCTTATCGCCACCGCCGTCATAAATACATAGCTTGCCGTTACATTCAACGATAATAGCGCAATGCATTCCAAGCGTAATTCCACGTCTAATAACTGGTCCGCAGCGGAGACTAACTGTGAGGCCAGATGGATCGGTGTAACGTATTGGGTTGTTTCGCGCGTATACATACGGATGTTCCTGCTGCAATGCGTCGAATCGCGCTTCACGGCCAACATTCACATGATTGGATAGTCGCGAGTTGACATTCTTGTCTATCCATTCATTGCCGTAAAGAATATCCAGCTCTCCTTCGAGCTGAACCATGCTCGGCATCGGATCTTGGGAAAGCCATAGACCGTGCTGCGGCTCAAACGCTCTCCTTCGTACCAAGCATTCGCCCGTGGCGCTGTCCGTGTAGTACCCCTTCCGCCCGATGTAATGGAAGGGGAACACCGTGCTGCCTGAGCTTTGCGTGGTCTCCCCGAACGCCGCGTAGCTCCTGGTGTCGGTGACGTTCTCGCTCTCGTCGGTGACTGCCAGCGTCGAGCCCAGGCCGTCGTGGTGGAAGAAGCGGCTCTGGCCGCCACTGCGCTGGCCGATGACGCTGCCGAACCGGTCCGGCTCGGTCGTGTAGTCGGCGACGACATCGCCGACGTCATCGAACTCGCGGACGATGTTGTCCTCAACCGGATCCCAGAGATAATGCATGATATTCATTCGCGTGCAACAATTGCGAGAACTGAAAAGACCAATGGACAGAAATCTTCATTCTGGGAATAGAGCATCACTCGATGGCGATGTCAACAAAATTTCCGTGTCAAGCGCGGGAGCATGCGGTTTCACTGATGCATCGATCAGAAATTCAGAAATGAATTACACGGATTTCTGTTGACCTCGCCATCGAGTGATGCTCTATTCACGGAAGGGGAAAGCTCAGTTGCTGCTCTTTTCAAACTCTACAGAAGGAGTTCCCTATGTCGCGAGCTTTGTCTCGCCGCTCATGGTTCCAGGTACTCATCGCCAGCCTCATCCCTATTGCATTCTGCCGCCTCACCTCCGCGACCGCACTCGCCGTCCCCGCCTCTGACTCACCTGGTATCGCCGACATCAATGACGCGCATTCGCCGAACGGTGACGACCAAACCACAACGTCGATCTACGACGCCCAAGGTCGCTTAATTCAAACCATCGCTCCCCAAGGGTGCATCTACACTTACCACTATTGATCTAAGCCACTTTGTCGCCGCAGGCTGGCCATTCTTGTGGTTGTCACCACGAAATCCACGGGGTCTCGCACGCCAAGTTAGGCGAATACTGACTCAGTGCGCAGCATTCCACCGTTGCTGCAACCCGTACCATCGATCGTCTTTATTTGCGTTGATGATCGCGATGCCAAATTTGCGGCTTCGCGATTCGCGTGTGAGCGGTCGCCTCGAGTTGCAGGCGCCGCGTGCCTGGCTCATGCCGCGGCATTTCGTAATTGCCGCACTCCAAACGCTTGAAGTTGGCTTCACAGTACGTCCTTTCCTATCGCGTTAGAGAATCTACGGGCATAACGTTGTGAGCGGTCCACCGAGAGCTGAAGGATCATTTCTATTTCGGGCGGCGTTTCTTGGGAATAACCAGATTGGGATGCTTTGCGGCGAACCACGAAGATTTCTTCCCCGCGAGCTGGCGTAGACGGTGGACTTCGTCTTTGTCCGCCCACACGATTAAGTGCTTGCCCGACGGCGTGCGGCGATGATTGATCCAACCTTGTTTCACCCAGTAGTGGACTTTTACCGAAATGACTTGCAGCTCGCGAGCGAGGTCGGGAATCCACCATTCGTTCTTTTCCAGGAGTTCGTCGCGAAACAATTCTCCCAAGAGCCCCAAGCGACGCGTGAAGTCCGCGACTCCGGCCTCCTTGAACACGCCGCGACGGCGAGGCGGTACGAATCCTTCTCGATTCAACGTCTCGGCAATCTGTTCGAGGTGCTGGCCCGCGCCGTGTAATTCTCGGATACGCTCCGCGAGTCGTCGATAGTCCTTAAGCTGCTCGAAACTGCCAACAGGGCGAGCGAGATCATGCTGGGTTTCCATTCCTCCCTGCCACACGATCGTCACCTGGTTCAACTCGGTCAACCGGTCAATCACCAAGACGACGCGATCCACGACGCACCGAATGATCTGCTTGCGATCGATGGTTGACGTGCCCTCGGCATGCCACAGCGACGCGACATCCTGGGAGATCGACGCAATTCGCCTGCGGTCAGCATCGCTGAGCGTCGCTGGCAGTTTCGCCAGGAAGCGATGATGTTCTTCCTCCTCCTGACGCTGTTGTTTTAAGGCCTCTTCCCAACGTGCTTCGAGCGTGCGCACGACCAGCCGGTTTTCAGGTTCGGCCAGCTGATACTGCCGTTCCGCTCGTGCCACCTCCTGCCGTACGCGCTCCAGTCTTTGACGCCACTGATCGTGAAGACGCTGGCGTTCTTGCTCCACATTCTCGATCGCGCGCAGGCTGAGTTCCAACGCCGCGGGCTCCAAGGCGCGTAGTACCTCGCCCGCCACCAGGTCGTCCAGCGTTGCCGCTGCGATGCGTCCGCAGGGATCGGGCAACTCCTCCAACGTCTGCACGTAAAACTCGTGGCATTGGTACGAAGGCTTCTTATCTCCCGGGTACCTGGTGTACATGTGATAGCCACACTTGCCGCACACGACGAGTCCCGACAGTAACGCCTCGCCACGCTTCGGCGCGCCCCGAGATCCCTTCTGAGCGACGTTCTGCTTCAACTGCTCTTGGTTGGCCAAGAATTGATCCCAAGAAATGTAGGCGGGCAACCGGCCCTGAATCAGCACAGGCAATTCGTCGGGAGGCACAAACCATTTACCACCTTCGCTTCGACCGGTCAGCGGGTCTTTCTTCCCCGCCCGATGCAAGCCGTATGCATAAGCCCCCGCGTAGACCGGATGCCGTAGCATTGCCAGGATTCTGACTGCCGACGCAGGCCGCCATTCCAACTCGCCGATCCGTTCACCACGAAGCCGCCGAAAACCGAGGCGGAGATTGTTCACCGTGAAATAGCGAAACACCGCATAGGCCGAGCCAAGTTCGGCGAACTTCTCGAAGACCAATTGAACGATCCCCCGCGCCTGTTCGTCGGGCTCCTGAATCACTTCGCCAGAGGACTGCTTGAAATAGCCGAGGGGCACGGACAAAAACAACTCGCCACGCTCCGCCTTGTTGCGCGTGCCGCGCGCCAACCGATTACGCAGCGTGACCAGTTCGAATTCACTCATGGCGCCCTTCATTCCGAGCAACAACCGATCATTGCCATCCGTGGAATCGTACACTCCGTCTTGATCGCACAAGAGCGTGTTGAAGATTCCACAGACGTCAACCAGCTGATGCCAATCCTTGTTGCTACGTGACAATCGACTGAGTTCCAATCCGAGCACGATCCCCACGTGGTTCAGGCTGACCTCGGCCAGAAGCCGCTGGAAGCCCGCACGATTTTCCGCCGACTTGCCACTGATGCCTTGATCTTCATCGATGACCAAGACTCGCTCCGCAGGCCAACCCAAACGCTGAGCGAACTCAGCGAGTGCATACTGACGCTCGCGCGATTCACGATTCTCAAGCACCTGCTGAGGTGATGACTGTCGCACGTACACGATTGCCAGCCGATCAAGATGCACGTCACGAATCTTCGAAGTAGCTCGCGGACCAAATGCCGTGGTCATAGGCGATGCGGACGACCGGTCACTGGCGTCGACGATTGGCTTAGGATCGGCGCATCAATAACTGCCGTACTCATTCCGGAACAGCGCGGTAGTTCCATTTAGGGAGCAGGTTGTCGAAGAGGAGCGTCACGTTGTCT
>JAYTUF010000452.1:0-6648 GCA_043744755.1 Anatilimnocola sp. | reverse complement strand
TCGAACGACCCGCGCCGAAAAGGGTGGGCGGGAGAAGAGGCAAAAGCAAGTCGCCTCTTGCTCCGCGAAAGAACGTTCCTCAGAAATGCGCTGCTGGGGCACATAATGCAGATTTCCAGCAGACTGTTAGTCGTCAATGGGGAATAGAGTGTTCCGCATTAAAGGTTTTTTGGCGGTACCGCGAATGCCGACGAAATCACCCATGGCTGATCGTCCTTCGCGAAATCGCTTCACCGTCGCTGCAATCGCCGATTCAGACAGATCGATTCCAATGAACCGCCTGCCAAGCAGTGCAGCAGCTTCGAGCGTCGTTCCCGATCCACTATAACAGTCCAACACCAAATCGCCGGGATTTGTTGTTGCCGCAATTAACCTTGTCACGAGGTCGAAATTCTTTTCCGTAGGATACCCTGTGATCCGAATGTTTTGATTATGCGGATCTTTGAAGTTCATCCAGATGTCCTGGGCAGGTATTCCATTGCTCTTGTCGAAATAAACTTTGCGTCGCGGATTTCCATTGGAGGACCAAAATATTTCGCCGGCCGCATCCAATTCATCAAGCCTGGAAGGCGGATATTGCCAATGCTTGCCGGTCGGCGGCAATTTTCCACGCCATGGTTTGCCTGTTTCGCCTCGTCGAGTTCCTGGTGCATGGACGGGAACCTTCTTATATCTCCGTCCTGAATCTTGCTCAACACAAGGATATTCCTCATCCACCTTCACGTCGGTCCAGGCATCATAAGGTCGATTCCAGACATTCCGATCGGTCTTGGAATAGAACAGGATATGGTCGGAAATGTTGCCGAAATTATTACGAGTATAGTTCTTAGTATTACACTTCTTGCGCGTAATAAAATTGCGGAAGTTATCCCGTCCGAATATTTCGTCCATTACGAGTTTCATCTCGAATATCATGTTCTGATCGAGATGCACAAAGATCGATCCATCGTCAGCGAGTAAATCATGTAACACAATCAGTCGCCGCCGCAGTGCCTCCAAATACTCGGCTCCATCCAAGTGATCGTCATAAGCGTGTTTGACGTCTCGGTCGACGAATGTCATCGACGTGGCATAGGGGGGGTCAATGTAGACACTTCGAACTTGCTGGCGCACCCCTGGTTGCTCGCGCAGCCAAAGCAGAATGGCAAGGTTATCACCCTGCAGCAAACGTCCGGCACTACTCGCCATGGCAACTTCAATAGGTGCCGCGCCAGGTAAAGCAAGCACCGCGGCGGGAGCTAACTTGCCAGGATAATTCAATGAATAGGTCGCGCCCTTGAGGCGTCGCTTGCCGGGAATTCCAGTGGCCATCGATCAGGACTCCAGCCATTCGGCAGTGATGCGCTCCGGGATCATCCGCAATGTCACCACTCGGATGCTTCCCTTGCCCGCCTTCTCCAGGTAATCGTAGTCAGCCCACATGCTTCCCAGCAGGAGTCCAGGTCCATCATTCAAGAAGATGATTTTCAGCTTTGATAACCCCTTCCTTGCCGCGAAGCCCAGCACCTCGTTGGCACATTCCCGATATCCGCCAGGGCGGTCGTCTTCTTGCGCTCCGCCCCGATCCCCGTCGTAACGGGCAAAACCAACCGCTAGGATTTCATCTTGATGCTTGATCAGGAAATCGGCCGGCCTGTCTGGCTTCGGGTAATCGGGCCAAATCTTTCCCAAAAGCACATCTTGTCCGGCACGTTCTGGGCCTGCGATGGTAAACGCAGGAAGTTGGCCTCGAATGAGTGCGAAGAACTTCTCAGTCAGGTCGTAGCCCTTCTTTCCTCGATCCTTGTACTCCCACAGTACGGCGCAGAGGGCCTCGTCGGGAATCGGCCTAGACGCGAAGGCTTTCTGCACTTCTTGAATCGGACGGAAGCCCGAACCAAACTGTTCGCAAATGCTCTGAGCTTTGGACTTGTTCTTCAGCATTTCCACGGGTGTTGCGGGACTAACATACTTGCGAAACACTCTCGCAAGCTGGATTCGCATGGACGTTTCCGATAGCTCGCAGATGTTCATGAACAGAGCGATGGACGATTCCGAACGCTTCAGGATTTGGCCGAATAATACGAGCACCGGTTTATACAACTCACAGGCTTCGGGAAGAATATCCGGATAATACTCACCAGCCGCGAGCGTGATCCAAATCGCCGCATCTGGCCTGTAATCTCCGAATGCTCGGCGAGCTATCGGGATTGTGGCAGGCGTATTCCCGTTCGCTGGTTTCACGGATTTCTTGGCTATTCTGGTCAAGGTAATGGACAACCTATCGGCCAACAAGGTCCGAACCGTTAACCTGCGTGTCATCCGATAGCCAGTATCAACGGTCATTCTGTCCTGATTCCCGACCTCCCCGACCTCCCGACTCCCGTCGTCACTTCCCCACGCAATACAAATGCTTCTGGCCGCGGAGGTACATGCGCTGGCCGGTGAAGACGGGGTTCGAGCCGTAGTCTTCTAATTTGTTGTGGGCTACTTCTTCGAACTCGCGGCCGGCTTTTAGGACGAGGGTGGTCCCCTTGGTGCAGCCGAGATAGATGTAGTCGCCGGCGGCGGTCACGCTGGAATAGAGGTTGCCATCGAAGTCCAGGCGTTTCTTGTAAACGCTTTCGCCCGATTCGATATCGGTGACTTCCAGGATGCCTTCCGTTGTCGCGCCATAGAGCAGGCCCTTGTGCAGCACGGGCGAAGGGGTGCGGCGGCCGCGCGAAGCGCTCACTTGCCAGAGAATTTCCAAGCCGTCACTCTTGCCCGCCGCGGGGAAGCGGAAGGCGCTGGTTTTGCCTTCTTGCGCATAGAGCGTGCCGGCGTGGGCGATGGGGGAACATTCCGAACTGCGCAAGGCAGGGTCGCGGAACAGGACCTTGCCATCGCTGACGCGGACCACACTGCCCGCGGGCGAGACGAGCGTGTTTTCCTCTCCCCAGCGGAAGACGATCGGGCTGGCATGACAGGCGGGGAGCTCGGTTCGCCAGGCAAGTTCGCCGGTCGCGGCCTCGAGCGCGACCAGGTCGTGATAATGGACGATCAATTTGCCATCGACGAGCAGCGGTGAACTCGAATGGCCGAAGCCAATGGTGGACCCTTCGACGAACTTGCTCCACCGCAGGTCTCCTCCCAGCGTGTAGCAGGCAACAATCCCCGTGCCGAACGCCGCATAGACGTGCTTGCCATCGCTGACCGGAGTGGCCGAGGTGTTGCCGCTGCCACGGTCGCTGGCGATGGGGTTCTTGCGCTTCAACTCGTCGGCCTGGCGTTCCACATCCTGCAGCTCGTTGCGCAGCCGGTCGTGCTCATCTTTAGCGTCTGGTTTCGCTTTGCGGAACTCATCGAACTCGCGCTGCATTTTTCGTTTGCGGTCATTCAAATCCTTCCATTTCGTTTCCATCTCCGCAGCCGATGCGGCGCCGAGCACTTCCACCGCCGAGTTCGTTCGTTGCCAGAGAATCTTCCCGTCCGCCGCTTGCAAGCACAGCAGTTCGGCTGGATCGGAAGGAACGAAGAGCTGTTCGCCGACGAGAATTGGCGAGCCCCAGCTTTTTCCAGGGAGCGCGGTCTTCCAGACGATGTTCTCGGTGGCTGACCATTTCGTCGGCGGTTGAGCCTGTGGATAGTTGCCAGCCGCATCGCTGCGCCAACCGATGGACGATGGAGCTTGGGCAAATGAATGCGCGCTAAACGATAAACAACCAACCAGAACCAATACGGACAGTTTAGGAACAAGCGATTTCACGGCGGGACCTCCTTGCTAGAGCGGCGACAATGGCGGGAACTCCCAGGGGAGTTACTTGCTACGGTATCGCATCAATCCGCGGAAGGACAGGGTGAGGGCCGCGATGAGGGGCCAATACGCTACTAGCCCCTGACTCCTGACTCCTGACTCCCGATTCCTGATTCCCGCTGCCGACTCCCGAACTACAGCCCGTCCGCGGCACCCGGCACCCGGGGATCATGCACGCCGATCAGCTCCTTCGTTGCCGCATCAATGGCCACCGCCTGGCAGATGCCGATGCCCGCGCTGGCGTCCAGCTTGTGACCGCGAGCTTCGAGGCCCGCGAGTGCGTTCTGGGGCAACGATTTCTCCACCCGCAGTTCATCCGGCCGCCATTGCTGATGCACGCGCGGCGCAGCGACGGCTGCGTGCAGTGGCTGCTGCAGATCGAGCACGCGAACCAACACTTGCAACACCTGCGTGATGATCGTTGGCCCGCCGGCAGCGCCCACGCTAAGCAACGGCTGACCGTCGCGCAGCACGATCGTGGGGCTCATGCTGGAGAGGGGTCGCTTGCCGGGCTGCACCGCGTTCGCTTCCGCGCCGATCAGGCCGAAGGCGTTGGGCTGGCCGGGGCTGATCGAAAAATCGTCCATCTCATTGTTGAGCACTAGGCCCGTGCCGGGAACGATGACCTTGGAACCGAACGTGGTGTTCACCGTGGCGGTGATCGCGACCCAATTCCCCTCCGCATCGGCGGCGGCGATGTGCGTGGTATGTTTGCCGCCCCCCGCAGCGGGATCGGTCGTCAGCGAAAAGATATTCTCGGTCGCGCGCGGCGGCCGGCCATGACTGGCGACGTCGCTCGCTTTCTTCAAATCGATTTTCGCGGCCAGCGCGCGAGCATAGTCCTTGGCAATCAGGCCGCGCGGCACTTTCGCGAAATCGGAATCGCCCAGCCAGTGGGCGCGATCGGCAAAGGCCAGCTTCATCACTTCGGCCAGCAGATGCTCCAGCGAACCATCTTCTTTCTTACTCAGCTCAGCGAGATCGAACTGTTCCAGCATGTTGAGCATCTGCGCCACATGCACGCCGCCGGAACTGGGGGGCGGAAAACCGATGATCTGCCAATGGCGGTAAGCGGACTGCAGCGGCTCGCGGACGATGGGTTTATAGGCAGCGAAGTCTGCGGCGGTGAGCAAGCCACCATTCTCTTTCATCCAGTGACCGATCTTCGTAGCGAACTCGCCGCGATAGAACCAGTCAGTGCCGCGCTCGGCAATGAGGCGATACGTGTTCGCCAGGTCAGGCTGCTTGAGCGTTTCGCCTTCAGCATAGGGCAATCCATCCGACTTCAATAAAGCCGTGGCCGAGCCTGGGAACTGCTTCAGCTTCTCTACCGTGCTCTTGAGCTTGCGCGCGTAGTTGCGATCGAGCGGAAAACCTCGCGCGGCGAGGTCGGCAGCGGGAGACATGATGGCGGACAAGTTCAACTTGCCCGCCTGCTTCAACGCGAGCGCATAGGCGGCGAGCGCTCCCGGCGTGGCGACGGCCAGTGGGCCCGTTTGGCTCAACTCCGGCTGCGGCTTGCCTTCGCGCAAGTACATATCATGCGACGCCTTAGCCGGCGCCATTTCGCGGCCGTCGATGGCGAGGAACTTGCCGTCGGCCTGACGGATCAAAATGAAGCAGCCGCCGCCCAGACCGGAGTTGTGTTGATCGACGACGCCCAGCGTGACGGCCGCCGCAATCGCGGCATCCACGGCGTTGCCACCCCGGCGGAAGGCATCCACACCGGCGGCGGTGGCCAGCGGTTGCACAGTGGCGACGACGCCTTTTTTCCAGCGCTTAACATTATCGGCGGAGACAGAGACGTTCGCACCACAAGCGAGTCCACCCGCTGCAGCCAGGGATTGCAATATGCAGCGGCGGGAGATTAAGGGTTGTAGCTGCTCGCCCCTCACCCCAACCCTCTCCCCGTATCCCGTGGAGTACCACGAGTACCGAGGAGAGGGAGTAAGACGTGATTTATGCATTCAGTTTCACATCCGCGCTGTCGGCGATGTTCACCCAGACGTGGACGTGCGGCACGCTGCGGTAGTTCCAGACGAAGGCGGGGCCTTCGAGACGCCAGTTGTCCCAGATCTTGTCATCGCCGAGGTCGGCATCGGTGAAGAAGGCCAGCGAACACTTGTCGAGACCACCCTGCGTCTTCAGGCAGGCCAGCACTTCCTCGCGATCGCTCTGGCGATAGGGTTCGATCAGCTTTTGCAGCACCTTCTGCACTTGTTCCTTTTGATCGGAGGTCAGGTCGGTGATCGAAATGCCGGCGAACTTCCCCTTTTCGCCTTGCAACTGCACGCTCTGTTCCTTCACAGTCTTGGCGACTTCGGCCAGCTTGCGCTGTTTGCCGTCGAGCATCTCGTAAACCTTGTTGGCTTCGAGGGCTTGTTCCCAATAAACATTGCCGGGGTGACCGGGCTTTTCGTTGAAGCCGCTGGCAGCATGCCCATAGAAGATCGGTCCGCCGAAGGCCATGTGCTCGGTGCTGTTGCCGTCGCAGCGGAGGGTCATGTGCCGGCCAGTCATCACCAGTTCAAACTTGCCGCTGCCGGGCTCGCCGAAGATGGCAATGTTCTGGCTGGTGCCCCAACCCTTGCCGCCGTTGTCGTCGGTCAATTGCTTATCGACCTTCTTGTGCCAATCGGGCTGAATGATCCCTTCGTAAATCGCCCGCACCATCTCTTGCTGATCCTTGGTGTAATAATCACTGCCAATGATCGTCGGCGCGGTGATGTGCCAGTTGTTCGAGATCCGCGTGCGGAGCAAGCCGAGCATCGGGTCCTGGTAGTCCCAGGCAAAGCAAACTTCCTTGCGCTGATCCCTGCTCATCGATTCATAAAGCTTCTTCACCAGCGTTTCCGGCGCGGCTTTTTCATCCG
>JAYTUF010000451.1:0-6664 GCA_043744755.1 Anatilimnocola sp. | reverse complement strand
ATGTTCAAGGCGTCGCGATTGCCGATCTATTTCCACAGACAACCTCGGCTGGCATCAGCACGGTGCGCGTGCAGATTGTTCGCCCCGCCCGGGGCGATACGCCCGAAATGATCGTGGGCCAGGGCACCACCAGCGTGAACTGGACCGCGCCCGGTCTGCAGGTTTCGGCCAGTGGTCCCACGACAGTTCCCGGCGATGGTCTGCTGAGTTACCAGGTGGAAGTCATCAACACGGGCGATCAGCTTTCGCAAGGCGTCGTGCTCAAATTCACGCCCCCGACTAATGTAACGGTGCTGAACAGTTCTCCTTCCGCGGAAGTCTTTGGCAATCGACTGGAATGGCGGCTGGGCGATTTGCAGGGTCGTTCACGGGCTGTCGTGAAAGTGAATTGCCGGGCCGCCGTTGATGGCGACTTGCGTTCGACCTTCATGGCCGCGACCAGCGATGGTCAACTGAAGGCCGAAGGGGTGGCCGCCACGCGGGTCTTCCGCCAGGCGCTCGCGGTGCGGATGAGCGGGCCTGATTCGGTGGAAGTGGGCAAGCGGGCCACGTTTCAAATCGAGATTCAAAATACCGGCAGCGAAGTGCTGCGAAATGTGACGCTGACGGATCGCTTCCCCGCGGAACTTGTGCATGCCGACGGGCAACAAAGCCCGATCGTCAAGACCATTGGCGATCTGCAGCCGGGGCAGAAGATCAACTCGCCCGCGGTGACGTTTATCGTCACGCGGCCCGGGCAGCATTCGCACCGGCTGGATGTGACCGCCGACGGCAATCAATCGGCGACGGCGCGGGGAGTGGTCACTGGCATTCAAACGCAAATCCTGCCCGCCAAGTTGCAACTCCGCTTCTCGCAGCCGCAGCAAGTGCGGGCCGGTGAAACGGGCGAACTGATCGCAGAAGTGACGAACATCGGCGGCTCCGTCGCGAAGAATTCTCGCCTGGTCATGTCGTACGGCGTGAATTTCAAGCCCGATCGCGCCACGCCCGGCCATCAGTTCGATGAAGCGCGGCGCACACTGACGTGGAACATCGATCAACTGGCCGCGGGGGCTGCGATTAGCCGGCAGATCAACTTGCGAGCGCTCAATGCCGATGAGCGAGCCTTTGTGCAAATTACGCTCACGCCCGAACAGGGTCAGGGTGAAACGCGGCAAGTGAATATTCCGATCACCGCCGGTACACGAGCGGCACCGGCTCCCGCGCCGGTCGAACGAGATCCGGTTCCCCAACCGATGCCGCGCGTCGATATCCCCCGACCGCCACCGCGTGAAGCAGCGCTCCCCGGCGGCAATCTCGATTTCACTCTCAGTCAAACCGCGAACCCGATTCCGCAAGGCGGGACGACCAAATACATCGTTCGCATCAAGAACGATGGCAGCGGCGCGGATGAAGACCTGTCGATCACACTGGTGCTGCCGGAAGGCTTGAAGTTCAAACGGATCGTGACGGGTGAGCAGAAGACGTTTCAACTGCAAGGGGGAACCGAGCGAGAAGTGACCCTCACGCCCATCGCGCTGGTGCGGGCCCGCGAAGAAATGCCCGCGCTGCAAATCGAAGTCGAAGGAACCAAGCCCGGCATGTTCAAGTTCCAGGTCGAACTCCGCAGCAAACGCAATCCGAAACCGATTGTTCGCGAACGCGAAACGACCGTGAACATGCCCGCCGCGGGAAGGTAGTGACGATACAAATCACAAGCCAGTCCTGGTTAGCCATTGGAACGAATTCCCCCTTAGCCACCGGCTTTAGCCGGTGGTCAAGATGTAAAGTATGCCTGGCTTTAGCCATTTCGAAACATGCATTAAGAGGCAACCTCTGCGGATTCTATGGCTAAAGCCGGTCCCCCGTAGTTCGTTTTCCACCGGCTAAAGCCGGTGGCTAAGTAAGACATATGTGATTAGTATTTTATGATTTGTATTTTGTAAGTTGTACAGTACTTCTATGCCGGTTGCTCGCGAACTCTTTCGACTCGATGGCCTGACCGCGCTCATCACCGGCGGCGGCACCGGCATTGGTCGCGCGACGGCCGAAACGCTCGCAGCGGCAGGCGCGAATGTGATTGTCCACTTTCGTAGTAGCTCGGCCGAAGCGGAAGCTACATTGCAAACGATTCGCTCGACCGGCGGCAACGCACAAATCGAATCAGCCGACCTGGCCGATCCGGCGGCGGCTGTTTCGCTGGTCGATCGCGCGGCGGCTCATTACGGCGGTCTCGATATTCTGATCAACAACGCCGGCTCGGTCGTCGAGCGGGCGCGGATTGAAGATTG
Organism: Anatilimnocola sp.; assembly: GCA_043744755.1. Taxonomy (GTDB): domain Bacteria; phylum Planctomycetota; class Planctomycetia; order Pirellulales; family Pirellulaceae; genus Anatilimnocola. Next base: position 4,394 of record JAYTUF010000451.1, on the reverse strand, counting down.
CTCGCTCGAACTTTGGCAGCAGGCATTGTCAGTCAATCTCACATCGGCGTTCCTCGTCACGCAGCGGGCGATTCCGCATTTGCGCAAGACAGGCCGGGGCAGCATCGTCAACATCCTCTCCCTCTCCGTGCAAACCGGCGGCGCGAATGGCGCGGGACCCTATGCCGCCGCCAAGGGTGGCTTGCAAGTCTTCACCCGCACGCTCGCCCGCGAACTGGCCCCGCAAGTTCGCACCAATGCCGTCATGCCCGGCGTGATCGAAACGCGGCATCACGAACAATTCACCGCGCCCGAGCGGATGGAGCAATATCGGCGCGAAACACCGCTGGGCCGGAATGGCACGGCCGGCGAAGTGGCCGGGGTGGTGATGTTCCTGGTCAGCGACGCGGCGAAGTTCGTGAATGGGGCGCTGGTGGATATTAGCGGCGGGCGATTCCTGAGATAGCAATAACAGTAGCTGAATTCGCCAGAATTCAGTTGCAGCGAGTCTGAATTCTGGCGAATTCAGCTACAGAAAGATCCTGGTATGCAAATCGTCGTCACCGCCGTCGGCCCTGATAATGTCCGCCTGGCCGATCCGATCATTCACTACCTGACCGGCCAGGGAGCGAACATTGCCGAGATTCAGATGTACGACCACGACGAAGAGGCCCTCTTCGCGATGATGGTGCGGGTGCATCTGCCGGCTGCGAAGCTGAGCGAGATTCGCGCTTCGCTGGCCGCCATCGGCAAAGATACAAAGCTCAGCATCCGCGTCTGGTCGCCGGAAGAACGAGCCTCGCGGCCGCGAATTGCCATCTGCGCCACGTATCGCACCGAACCGCCGTTAGCGCTGTTGCGCGCCGTGCGCGACGGGGTGCTGAAGGCCGATGTCGCGGTGATGATCGGCAACCGCGCGAACTGCCGCGGCATTGCGGAACAATTTGATGTGCCCTGGGAAAGCATCGGCGAAAACAACGGCCGGGCCAACGACGACCGGCTGATCGACGTGCTCGATCGCTACGAGGTGGATTACGTCGTGCTGGCCCGCTACATGCGTATCCTTCCGGCCGGAAGCTGCTGGAAGTATGCCGGCGGCCGGATCATCAATTTGCATCACGGCCTGCTGCCGAGCTTTCCCGGATTACGTCCGTACCACGATGCGTATGCCGGGCGGATGCTCACGTACGGCGCGACATGTCACTTTATTGTACCGGAACTCGACGCCGGCAATCAGACCATTCATCAATCGACATTCACGGTGCCCCACGGCATGAAGCTCGACGAGATCATCCGCAGCGGGCAGGAAGACAACGAACCCCGCTGCCTGGTCGAAGGGGTCCGCCGCGTGGTCGATCGTGAGGTGCAGTTGCACTTCCACCGGGTAATTGCCCGGAACTAACTCTGCTAGTTGTCCAAGAATTTGAGCGGCACGAGTCCGTTCCATGGGCGGCCGCTAACGCATGCCAAAGAACTAGTTGCAATTTGTTTTCCCGCGCGCTATCATCCCTCATCAGTCGGCAAGGCGGGTGCTGATTTCTTTTCTATTGCGTTTCCTGCGAACCTGCTCGCCCTGCGGCTGCTGAGATTTCGGTCTGCTATCCGGTCCTGATTCGTGTCGCCATTCGGCGAGGCAGCGGGGAGGGTGATCGATGTGCGAGCTTTCCATTAGGCGTTCGGTGCCGTGTTCAAGCCGCGGATTCACATTAGTCGAGCTGCTGGTGGTCATTGCGATCATCGGCGTGCTGGTCGCGCTACTGTTGCCAGCGGTGCAGGCGGCGCGGGAAGCAGCCCGGCGAGCGCAATGCACCAACAATCTCAAGCAGATTGGCATCGCGCTCCACAACTATCACGATACGCTGCGGACACTTCCGTCCGGCTGGATCATGAAGGCCGGCGATGAGGCCGAATGGGGTTGGCCGGCGTTCATCCTGCCTTTCGCGGAACAGCAGCCCCTGTATGACAAGCTGGGCGTGCAGCGGCGCCGGCTGTGGGACGTGGTACGGAACACGACGGACCGCGCGCTGTTGCAAACGAAGCTGAAAATCCATCGTTGCCCGTCGGATATCACGCCGGCGTTGTCGCCGGCGGGGACGAGCGGCCTGGCCTGCCATCGCCACTTCCAGTGCAGCGGCTGCGACATCAATTTTCAACTGGCGACGAATAACTACATGGGGAACTCCGGCTATTTCGATCCCAGCGGCATCGCGGGACACAACCTCGATGCGTTGCGGACGGGCGTGTTTCATGCGAACTCGAGTTACAACTTTCGGGACATCACCGATGGCCTAAGCCAGACGTTCGCAGTGGGGGAGCGGGATTTTCGGTGCCGCGCCGGCGTGTGGGCTGGTTCGCGGAATCCGCCGGGGCCTGATATGTGGGGTTCGTACTTCATCCGCGGCCGCGTGAGCGTCAAGGTGAACGACCCGCGACAACCTCCCACCAACTGCAGCACCACCTCCTGCACCGAGGGCTTTGGCAGCCTGCATCCGGGCGGGGCGATGTTCCTGTTCTGCGACGGCAGCGTGCATTATGTCAGCAACGGCATTCAATACAATACGAACGGCGCCGACCATCAAAGCACCACCGGCACGCCCCTCGACTACACGCAGCTCGGCGCCTATCAACGCTTGGGCATGCGGGCCGATGGCTTCGTTGTGGCGGGTTATTGAGATGATTTTCTCAGCTTGCCGTTTCGCCTGCCTCGTCAGTGGCGTTGCTGTTTTCTTGACCGGCTGCGGCGGCTCGCAGTTCGGCGGCGTACACGGCAGAGTCACGCTCGACGGTCAACCCCTCGTCGGCGGCACGGTGGAGTTTTCACCGGAAGGTGGTTCGCCCGCCTATGGCGTGACCGATGACGAAGGTCGCTACAAGCTGCTCTGGTCGGCCGATCAAGGGGGAGCGCCGGTCGGGCCTAATCGCGTGCGGATCACCAGCTTTAGCGAAGCCAAGCCACGGATCAAAGAGCGCGTGCCGATCAAGTACAATCGACAGACGGAACTGATTCGCGAGGTTGGCGACGGCGAACAGGTGTTTGATTTCGAGTTGCTGACGAAGTGAGTTGTTGATTTTTTGATTCATGTCTGAACCCAATCCGTCTTCTGAACCTTTCGCGTCCGATCCCTTGCCGCGCGTCGGGCGGCTGGCGGCCATCGACTATGGCAGCGTGCGGATGGGGGTGGCCATCACCGATCCGGATCAGCGGTTCGCGAGCCCGCTGGAGATCTACACCCGCCGAGGTCCGCAGCTTGACGCCGCCTGGCTGCAGCAACTGGTGAAGCGTGAACGAATTGAGGGCCTGGTGATCGGCCTGCCGCTGCATACGAGCGGCAGTGAAAGCCAGAAGTCGGCCGAGGTTCGCGCTTTCGTGAAATGGATCACGCCGCTCGTGCAGGTACCACACGTCTTGTTCGACGAACGGTTCACAACGTCGCAGGCGAACGAACTGCTGGCCGCAGCGGGCTTCAGCACGAAGCAGCGTAAAGAACGCCGCGATAAAATCGCCGCGCAAATTCTGCTGGTAAGTTATCTGGAATCGGGTCGCTGCGCGGCGGGGCCGGCGGCACTCGATGATTGAGAAGCCCGCCACATTTGCAATAGATTTTCGAGAGCTTCCAAATTCGCGCAGTAACTGGCCCCCGGCAGAGACGCTTGCAGTTCAGCGTCGAGTCCCCGGCCACCAATGACCAGCGGCACATTCGGCCCCAGCGCGGCGGGGAGTTGGGGCCACGATTTGATCAGGCTCTGCCGATCGACGACGTGCGACACGCTGAGCCAGAACAGGCCGGGCCGTTGGGTTTCAATCGCTTGCGTCAGCGTTTCAAACGGCAAGTTACTGCCCAAGGCAACTGCCCGCCAGCCATTTTGTCGGCAGACCAGCTCCACCAAGCTGCCGGGCAGTTCGTACCAATCACCACTGGGTGCCGCGCCCAGGGCGAGCGTCGCGGTGGCCGGCGGTTGGACGATCAGGCGGCGGATCTCTTCGATCACGCGGACGCAAATGCGGCAGGCGAGTCGTTCGCGATAGACCTCAATCTCGCCGCATTCCCACAATCGGCCAATCCGCTCGAAGGCCGGCTGCAAGACGCGGTCGCCGATCAGGCTCACTCGATGATGGTCGAGAAACAGGTCCAGCAGCAACCGCCGCACGCCCGCTTCATCGCCGGCAATCAGCAGTTGCACCAATTCTTCGCTCCCCGCGGTCAGCGACCGCCGTTTGCCACCCAAGGGTGACGGGAGCCCCAACGCCTCCGGCTGGGCGAGCGTCCGCTGACTGGTCTTGATAAAATCGAGCACCCCTTGGATCGGCAGCCGCCGATGCCCACCAGCCGTGCAGATGGTGGGAATCAGTCCGCGGTCACACCACCGCTTGAGCGACGACTCGCTCACGCCGATGGCTCGGGCTACCTGTTTAG
>JAYTUF010000450.1:0-6682 GCA_043744755.1 Anatilimnocola sp. | reverse complement strand
GACAACGTGACGCTCCTCTTCGACAACCTGCTCCCTAAATGGAACTACCGCGCTGTTCCGGAATGAGTACGGCAGTTATTGATGCGCCGATCCTTAGCTGCGGCCATGATGTCTTGCGTGGCAGCACGGAGTTCATCGCTGTTAATCGCCGCGACATTGGGAATATCAACGCCCAAATAGCCAGAGAGGGCGCACTCGGAGAAGTGAATCACATCGGCCTGCTGTTTCGCGGACTCTTCAATTTGCTTCAGCGCCCAGCGGCGGTTGTGGGCAATCTCCGGCTCCACCGCGAATTGGCAAGTCGCGACGCGGAGGACGTTCTTCACTTTGCTGGCCATGTTATTGCTCCAACCATCCGAAAGATGCTTTCCCGATTGGCTGAATATAACACCAATGAGAATCGTTTCGGTATGCACCGCCGGCCTCCTTGCCTCCGCGGGTCCACGAGTCACTCACGGGGCCTGTGCCAAAAACGCCTTGCGGGCCTTCAGGTCGCCGGCGCTCCGTTTCTCACCCGTTTTCGGCTGACTCTCAGCAGCAATCGGCTCCGGCGAAACGGCTGGCTGAACAGGGGCCGATCGGCACTCATTCACACGCATCTTCGCCAGCACTTCGTTCATGTAATTGATTTCCGTCAAAGGAGTTGTGGTATCTTTATTTAACAAGTCCGAGGCAACATCCCCCTGTTCAACGGCCTGGACTGAACAGTCCTCTTCCGGGGGACTGGCTTCTTCCGACGAAATGACTGAGGCCGCCAAGTCTTCAGCTTGCAAATCTTCTGCTTCCATCTGGCCGCCGATTCCCAACATCGGCAGCGGTAACTTTGCGGACAGCTTCACCAGTTTGGCAGCCGTCATCAGCAGGCGGCCATCGCCGTGACTTTTGCGCGTCGTGGTGATCGTCACCTTCGGTCGCATCCCGTTCTCGACCTCTCGGACAGTCTTTTCTTCCCCTTTCGACTGCCGATAGTCGCGCACCGCCCTGGAGTAGAGATAGTCAATCCGCTCGGCGGCTACCTGTTCGGCCACATGCAACCGCTGACCGCGCCGCTCTTCAACTTCGGCTGCCGGCGCCACGTCAGTCAAAAATGCCCCCACCCGCTCCAGCAACTGGCACACCCGCGTCTGCGAAAGGGCCATCGTCTCCGCCACCGCACGCGTCGAACGCTGCTCGACCTTTACCAGCCGATAAACCTCAAAATCCCGCCCACTCGGCGGCAACTGCAATTGCGTCTGCATGGCCCTGCTCCAGCAAAAAGGTAGAAATGGTTCCACCTATCTGAGCATGGCCCTTGGACACGTCTGGTCACGGTTTGAAAAAAATTGGAATCGCGTACACCAAAATTGCGATCTCAGGAGGCCACTGGCCGAGACTGCTCCCAAACGCCATCAGCGTCCGCGACGAGAGAAGGCCATGGTGTTGCGTGCATAACGACACCCTTCACCTGCCGGGCCGCTCGTGAAATATGGTGCTTTGGAAACCCGTAATGCGGCCCCGGTCAGGTGCAAGGGCTGGTTTGCTGCGGCCCCTTGGCGGACACACTAACGCGGAAAGTCCCCGGTGAGGCGGCCAAAGGGCTCTTCCGACAACTCTACACGGTGCCCGTCTGGATCAGCAACCGCAGCTCGCCAGCCGTACGGCCACTTCGCAGGCTTTGTAAGAATATTGCCACCGGCCTCCACCGCGGCTTTGACCGCTGCATCAACCGAGCCGACAAAGAAGCCGATTTGCTGCTTTGGAATCACGTCATCCTTGCTCACCGTGCTGATCTCAAGATACGTGTGCGGTGGCGGTATCCCTTCGCGTTTCACATCCAACACCAACGGGGCGTCGGGAGGAACAGGGCCATGCATAGTTTCTGCACCATGCCCATAGATAGACAATTGGAACTTCAGTCCGATAGCCTCGTAGAATCGACGCGAACGCTCCAAGTCGTGCGTGCGCAAAACGACAAGATTCAGCGCGTAGACCATGCCCTTCCTGGCCACAGGATCAAGTGGCTCCGTGAAGATCCAGCCCCGATCGGATTGCACTTCGCACCCTTATTGTGTTTAGCAGCGAACTACTTTTTCTACAGAATCAACCCAACGCTTGACTCTTGTTAGCCGGAAATGACTCTGTCGAACGGGATGGAATGTCAATCCTCCCGATTTCATTCAGCCGATGAGGCTTACCCTGACTCTCCATGCCTAGCGCAACACCTGCGACATGATCTGCCGATCGGTCACGCCCGTCAAGCGTTGATCGAGGCCGTTGTACAGATACGACAGCCGGCGATGATCAAAACCCATCAGCCGCAGGATGGTCGCGTGCAGATCCGAAACATGGCAGCGATCGGTGACTCCTTCAAAGCCCAGGTCATCGGTTGCGCCCACGGCCTGGCCACCTTTCACACCCGCGCCGGCGAGCCACATCGAAAAGCCGAGCCAGTTGTGATCGCGGCCCGGCTTGCCGACCCCTTCACTCGTCGGCGTGCGGCCGAACTCACCACCCCAGACCAGCAGCGTGTCGTCCCACAGACCGCGGCGCTTCAGATCGGTCATCAAGGCCGCAATCGGTTGATCGGTTTCACCCGCGTGCGTTTTGTGATTGGTGATGCAATCGTTATGGCCATCCCAGGTGGCTTCAATATGTCCGCCGCCCGAGTAAAGCTGAATGAACCGCACTCCCTTTTCAATCAGCCGCCGCGTGATCAAACACTTCCGCCCAAAATCGGCGGTGAGGGGATTGTTGAGGCCATACATATCGAGCGTTTGCTGATCTTCTTGGCCAAGATCGACCGCATCGGCGGCTTCCGTTTGCATGCGGTAGGCCAGTTCATACGACAAAATGCGAGCGGCTAATTCGGAATCGTGCGGACGAGTTGCCGCCTGTTGTGAATTGAGTTCCTTGAGCAGATCGAGCGCATGCCGCTGGGTTTTTGCCGAAATGCCCGCCGGTGTTTCGAGATCGAGCAGCGGCGACTCTCCGCTGCGGAAGAGCGTTCCCTGAAACCGGGCCGGCATATATCCCGCGCCCCAGTTCGGGGCGCCGCCGATGGGTCCCCCGCGGGGATCGGTCATCACCACGTAACTCGGCAGACTCTCGTTGAGCGAACCCAGACCGTAACTGAGCCACGAACCCAAGCTGGGCCGACCCGTGAGCGGGCTGCCGCTGTTGAGTTGCAAGCAGCCGGAAGAATGGGCGGCGGTGTCCGTATACATCGCCCGCAGCACGCACAGATCGTCAGCATGGGTGGCCGTCTTGGGAAACAGATCGCTGATCTCCAGCCCACTCTCGCCCTGCTTCTGAAAGCGGAACGGACTCTTCATCAGCTTACCAATCGGCCGGCCGTTGGAGCCAACCTTGGTCTTCCCGTCGTAGGCCGTCCCGTCAAACTTATCGAGCGCCGGCTTGGGATCAAACGTATCCACCTGGCTCGGCGCGCCGTTCATGAACAGAAATACGCAATGCTTGGCCGCCTTTGCATAGTGCGGTTTTCCCAACTCGAACGCTGGTTCATTCGCCGCAACCGTAGAATTAAAGAACCCCTCGCGCCCGAGCAAATCAATCAGCGGGAGCGCGAGAAACCCGCCGCCAACCTCCCACAAGAGGCTCCGCCGCGATTGGCCACAAGGTGTGGGATTGGCGATCAGACGTTGAAAGACTTTGGGCATTGTTGAATTTGCATTGCTCCCTCTCCTCGGTACTCCGGGGAGAGGGTTGGGGTGAGGGGTCTTCGGGCTGGACCTTCTAAAACAATCGGCTACCTAGTTGGAATACACAAACTCATTCAAATTCAAAATAACACGACACATCTGCACCAAGGCCCGGTGTCTCGCTGCATCACTGTCACCGTCCGTTTCGCGAACCAAAAACTGTTGCAGCGCCGCGAGTTCTTTCTCAGCCGGCTCGCGCGCGAGCGCCACGCGAAACGCAAGCTTGATCTGATTGACTGAGTCATCCCCCGCTTCGTTCTTCAAACGAATCGCAAACTTCTCCGCCTGTCGATTAACAAACTCACCATTGAACAACGTCAAGGCCTGCGGCGCAACGCTGGTGATCGTGCGCCGCTCCGTGGGCTGCGTCGTATCACAAAAATCGAGCGTTTCCAGTAGCGGCACCAGCAGCGTCCGCTTCACATACGCATAGACCGTGCGGCGGTCGATACTCGGTTCGGCGTCCGCCTTCCACGCCGACTGCTTGTCGGTATGGGCTTCAATGGCCGCCGCCGGAATGGGCAAGTTGACCGCGGGGCCATACATAGTGCGATTCAGATTGCCTCCCGTCGCCAGCATCGAATCGCGAATTGCTTCGACATCGAGCCGCCGATAAGGATATCGCCAAAGCAATTGATTTTCAGGGTCAATCGCCAGTGCATCCTCGCGGGCTGCCGATGACTGGCGATAAGTTTCGCTGGTGAGAATCAGCCGATGCAGTTTCTTCTGCGACCAGGCTGCATCCTGCACGAACCAATGAGCCAGCGCAGCGAGTAACTCCGGATGCGTCGGCCGCGAGCCTTTCTCCCCAAAGTCGCTTGAAGTGGCCACGAGGCCCGTGCCGACGTGATGCTGCCAGATGCGATTCACCATAACCCTCGCCGTGAGCGGATTCTCTGGCGAAATCACCCAATTCGCAAACGTGAGCCGTCGCTGCGTGCTCTTCTCAAGCGATGCTGGAAACAACGGTTGCCGACTCGTCAGCACCGCCGGCACGCGCGGTTGCATCGCGGGACCAGGACTGCTTGCTCGGCCGGAGAGCAACAGAAACGTGGCCGGCGGCGTAGGAGAATCTTCAAACAGCCGATACACTCGCGGCAGATCGGGCGTATCTGTTTTCAATCGCTGTTGCTCCGCTTTCTTCGTTGCGATCTGTTGCTCCCAATCCGCGAGCTTGGTGCGGTTCAGTTCATCGATCTGCTTTTGCAACATTGCAATCGTGGCATCGCGCTGTTTCTCGGCAGCAATCTGCGCAGACGTGCCCAATGGCAAGTCGCGATCCGTGCGCCCTTGATTCGGGCGCTTGAGCGGCGCGAAGACGGCGGCCAGGCTGTAATAATCGACCATCGTCAGCGGATCGAACTTGTGGTTGTGGCAGCGGGCGCAACCAACCGTCAGGCCGAGAAACGCCTGCGACGTGGTCCGCAGCATGTCGTCCATTTCATCGGCCCGGTACTGCGGCGCTTCGAGCGGATCGACTTCATCCTGCCAGGTGCCGAGGGCGTGAAACCCCAGGGCGACCAGCGATTCATCACTCGCATCCGGCAGTTCATCGCCCGCGAGTTGCTCCAGCACAAAGCGGTCATAAGGCTTATCGCGATTCAAAGCCGCAATCACATAATCGCGATACCGCCACACACTCGGCTTGCTCCCATCCCGCTCGTATCCATTGGAATCCGCATACCGCACCAGATCGAGCCAATGCCGCGCCCAGCGCTCGCCATACGCAGGATCAGCCAGCCAGCGATCCAGCAACCGCTCATAAGCATCAGGCGACTCATCATTCAAAAACTCCTGCTGCTCAGCAATGCTCGGTGGCAGACCACGCAGATCGAGCGAGACACGACGCAGCAAATCACGTTTGGTCGCTACCGGTGAGAGCGCCAATTGTTGGGCTGCGAGGCGCGCTAAGATGAAATGATCGATGGTATTGCCCACTCGACTGCGCTCGTTCACCTCTGGCAACGCGGGTCGCACGACCGGCTGAAAGGACCAGAATTGCTTGGCCTTGGTCAGATCGACACGCTTCTCATGCACCCCCAACTCACGATCCTGGGGCCAACTCGCGCCGGCAGCAATCCAGGCGCGGATCGTTTCGATCTGACCCAGAGCGAGCGGACGAACATCCTTCGCATCCCGCGGCGGCATCTCACCGCTGCGAATCCGTTCCAGCAGCAGGCTCTCCTTCTCAACACCCGCAACAATCGCCGGCCCTTGCTCACCACCGGCCAAGAGCGCCCCCCTCGTCGCCAAATTCAGTTCCCCACTTCGCTTGTTGGGCTGATGACATTCCAGGCAATGATTCACTAGAATCGGCGCCACATCCCGTTCAAAATCGGGACCAGCCGCCGCCTGGCCCAGGCGCGAGACGTACGCCAGCCAACTGATCGTCCAAGCCAGGCTGGCCAGGTATCGCCGAAGATTTCGCATGAGTGCGCGCACCAAGTGGGAAAGGTAAGCCCAATCAGCGTCAGGCCGTTCCATTGTGCGACCACGATCGCCGGCTGACAAGCGTTTCTTGATCGCGGCAACATGGACGATTGCCTGAGCCCGTCGTTGGTCTACTGATTCAACTGCAATGTCCAATCTTGCACGTTCAGACCAGGAACTCGCTCAAAATCGACCGCATTTCGGGAGAGAAGTGTCGCACCTTGCGTCAACACGATGGCTGCGATCTTGAGGTCCATGGTGCCGATAAGAACTCGGTGTTGGCGTAGCTCCTTGAACACGTCGGCGGCTGCGGATGTCCAAGGCAGCACTTGCCAGGCAGCGAAAAACTCGATTCGACGTTGCAAGCGTTCGTAGGCGACGATTTGGCGATGGACATCGGGCAATCGATGAATCTGCGCGAGCCAGCCCCGAAACTGCTCTTCCGCAGAGACGATTGTCGTGGCCACGTCATCATCGGACGCGCTCAGCCGTTTGCGCAGAATAGCGCCGGCCGCGGAGCCAAGGTCAAATTCAACGAGGTGATCGGTATCCAG
>JAYTUF010000449.1:0-6716 GCA_043744755.1 Anatilimnocola sp. | reverse complement strand
TCAAGCCCGCAAGGAAATACAAGCCGATCCGCTGGGGTTCTTACTCGCCTCCTGGTTCCGTGTGCGGCAGTTGTGGTCGCCACTGCCTTACAAGCTGGAGGAAGAAGAATCGACCGGCAGAATTCTTTTGCGCTACCTGACTGCGACGTGGTATATGGCCGTTTTCTCGTTAGCCCTCGTCGGCATTTATCAACTGCGCTGGAACCTGCTGCGCTCGCCTTGGCTGGGGGGCGTGCTACTTTGTTTGATCTTCACAGGCGTGCATACACTCTACTGGTGTAATCTGCGGATGCGGGCGCCGCTGATGCCCATTGTGGCGGTGGTGGCTGCGGCGGGGGTGATGCGAGTCTACGGTTTGTTGCCGCGCAAGCCCCTCACCCCGGCCCTCTCCCCGGAGTACCGAGGAGAGGGAGTAAGACAATAGGAGGCAAGCGCATGGAAATCTTACCTGAGCATTTGAAGGGTCAATCGCTCTACGACCGCAGCTATCAGAAGCGGACGGACGCGCTGACCTCGGCCGCGGCTGATCCACGCTGGGCGGAGACCTGGCAGGAGCTGGGGCAAGGCGCGCCGACGCTGGCGGGATTGGCGCGAATTTGTTCGACGGCGCTGGCGACGGGGGGCGCACCCGATTTGCCGCTGTCGCTGGAAGCGAAGGCGCTGCTCGTGGCCGCGAAGCAGCGCGGCACGCTCGAAGTGAAAGGCTCGAACCGGGCCTTCGATGCGCCAGGGCGGATGTTGGCCGTGTATGTCGAGGCGGCGGCGGACCGGACGCTGATCTTTCGCAGCCGGGAGAATCCCGCGTTCACCATCCGGTTTCTCGCCGGCTTTCGCGAGCTCTGCCAGGCGGGGCTGGTGATGCATCACATCTATCACGAGTTTTCGCTGACGCGCGATGGACTTGATCGTGCCCAAACCATTGCGGTGAGTGAAGTCGAACCGCTGCTGACGATGGCGACGGATTTGGGCGTGTTCGAGTAAGATCGCGACGCCGCCGGAACTGCGCGAGTACGCTGGTTCCGGCCTACTTCAGATTCTTGAGGAAGTCGTTTAGATCGTCATCTTCTTCGTCCTTGGCGGTCTCTTCTTCTTCTTCCGCGGCAAGAAAGTTGAATCCGGGCGCGGCTTCGGCCGGTTTGGCTTCGGTCGCCGGTTTCTCCGCAGGTTTGGTGGGTTTCGGCGGAGCCGCCGGCTTGTTCACGGGAGCTGCAGGCGGCTTGGCTTTGGTCGATGCATAGACCGTTTCTTTGCCGCTGTACTTGGCAGCACTGCCATTCTTGCCGCCGACATCTTCCGCTGTTTTCGCTTCCGCCACTTCGGAGAATAGCGGCTTGGCATCATCCAGATCAAAATCCATCTCGACATCGACGGGCTCTTCGGGCACATCGTCGTTGCGAACGGTCGCCTCGGTGACCGGCTTGCGATGACTGGATTTAGGTCTCGCAGCGAGCGTGCCGTCCATGTCCGTTTCGTTGGAAGGCTTGACGGCCTTGCTCGTCTTCATCTGCGGAGCGGGCGTCGTGGGGGGCGCTGAATCGACGGAATTGAGGTCATACATCGCGCGGAAGGTGACCGTGCCGATGGTCAGCAGTTGACCTGGCGGGAGCGGGGCATCGCCTTCGATGCGCAGATTGTTGACGAACGTGCCATTGAGCGAACCGAGGTCGCGGACCATCAGGCCGCCGCCGACTTCAAAAATCTCGCAGTGCTGCCGGCTGACGAGCGGGTGGCGGAGCATGATGGTGCAATCGCGTCCGCGGCCCACGGTTGAAGGCAGGCGCAGCTTGATCTCCGGCGTTTTCACGTCGCCGCCGACCACCACCAACGTCACGTTCAACGACATCGCCAACTCCGCAAGCTCTCGCGCCGTTGCAGCGACCGGCGAGCTTCCTCGAAACAAGGAAAGATCGCCTGGATGCGCGCTCGCGCTATCAGGCCGGGCGACCTTGTTTTCAAGTCTAACCAGCCGGCAGGGCGAGAACAACTATCTGGCCCAAGCCGCTATTTTCGCCGGAGCGTGAAGCCCGTGTAGTGAAAGCCGGTTTCGTCGTTGACCACCATCGCCCCGGCGGGGGCGAAATACTTGGCGATGACAGAGAACGGCGGCAGCGGATTGTCTTTCATCGCCTTTTCGAGCCGGCCGAAGAATTGATTCCCTTCGGCTTGCCGCGCGAGCAGGCCCTGCGTGTCGGAGGATTGGGCCAGGTCGTAGAGCAGCTTCATGCCCGTTTCGGGCCTGGTGAATTGTAACATGCCGGGCGAATCGCCGCCGACTTGCCGGCGAATCTTGCTGGCGATGAGTTTGTAATCGAGCTCCGCGGCCAGCGACTTGCCGGGCGTGCTGCTGGTGGTGATCGCTTGCTCCAAAGCTTGCCGGCTATCGGTCGCAACCAGATAGTCGCCCAGAATCGCCAGGCAAGGTTCAGGCCGCCGCAACGTCGTCGGCTGTTCGTTCGGCGGCAACGGCGTTTTGATGGCGTAGAAGGTCGTCCCCGCGAAGTTTTTCTTTTCAAGATTATCTTTGAATTTTTCGACCAGTTTTTCGAGAGTTGGTTGAAAATCCTTCGCATCGCGGAGCTTGATCCCCACGATGTTCGCCTGGCTGTTGAGCTTGATCGGCTTCTCAACCCAGGCAACCAAGGTCACGCGCCCGTCCAGGGCGGCGAGAATTTCGCTTTCAAAATCGAGGCCGATGGCGTCCTGCACCAGGCGTTTGATTTCCCCTTCGGCGGCGCCCTCGCTCAACAGGCTGTTATAGAGCTTGGCGCCCTTACGATAAGTGTCTTCGAGGTTCCAGTGCAGCGTGGTGTAGCTCATGGCATCGGCGGGCACCCATGCTTCGGGGGTTGTATCACCGGAACCCATGGAGAGCGCGTCAACGACGCCGCTGCGAGGATTTTCGAGCAGCAGATGAAAATGGCTGACGTCGTCGAACTCGCCGGTCGCGAAAATCAGACTCCCGCCTAAGCCCTTGATGCCATCGACTCCCAGCACCGGCAACAAGGCCAGGCCCGTCTGCGCCGCGAAGTTTCCGCGGGCGGCGATCTTGACGATTTGAATCGGATCAGCAAAGTACGTGATCTGAGGCGGATCGTCCGGCGTGCCTTGGCAGCGATTCATGATCGTGTTGAAGCGATCGTTATCGGCCAACGTCTTTTCGAGCTTGCCGGCCCAGGCATCGAGCACCATTTGCATGACCGGTTTGCCGGACGTGATGACAATCGCCCCGTCGCGATCAAGTTGCACGGCCTGGGCATTGCCGTTCGGCCCCGAATAGACGTTGATGTCATATCCGGCCATTTTCTCGCTGGTCTTGGTGACGCGATTATCGGCGGCGAAAGCTTCCCCCTTTTCGAGCAACTTGCGGGCGGAGATGGCTCGATCCTTCACATCGATGATGACCACCAGCCCGGTCGGCCCTTCTGGCACCGCGACGAAAGCGATGCAGATTTCGCCCTGCGGGATCGAGAGGACCTGATCCAGCGGCAGGCCGACCCGCTCTTCGATGTTGCCCCACAACTCTTGCAAGGCCGCATAGAACTCGGAGACCAGCGGCTTGATCTGTTCATCGGCGCCCATCCGGCCAATGTTGGTTTCGCGGAAGCGGGTAATGAGTTGCGGCGTATCGAGGACGCGGAAGTAGGCCAGCGTCTGCTCGGGGAGCAACTTGGGGGCCACCGGCCGCTGAGCCTGGGCCAGCGGCGAAAGGAGCGAAACGGCAGCCAGCACCAGGCCGGCGACCAGCGAGCGAGAATAGATGAACATCAGAGCGGGCCTCGGAGACAAATAGCATGAATCGAAAAATGCGTCGAGCTTGCCGGATATACCTCTTTTGCGGCGGGCGAGTTTCAGCTTGATTCCTGTTCGCTAAGCGCGATAAAGTCTTGCTAAACGGAGCAATCCATAAGACAATGCAGGGAAGTGCGGAGACTATGTCCGTGGGGGGTGTTTGCGCGCGGACCCGTGAACCGGGTATTGACGATGAACGCCTGAGACCGCGGATATGCCGGATGATTTTCCAAAGGAAGCCGACCATGTTTACCCGAATTCGTTGGACTGCCATCACGCTGGCGACGCTGGCCGGGGGTGCCTGGATTCTCATGGTGGAACCGGCAGTCGCGCAATTTGGCGGTGGCACCACCTCTACTGGTTCGTTCGGGACGCGAACATTGGGCGGCAGCGCTAGCAGCAATCGGACCGGTCAATCGTCGGGTGTCGGGGGGACTGGATCGCAAACCGGGCAAGGAACTGGCACGGGAACGGGAACGGGAGCTGGCGCCGGGGGATCGGGGGGCAGCACAACTCTCTCCGGCAGTGAACGCTTTTTGAAAGCGAACCGCGGTGCCGGCTCCTTCGTCGGCGCCGACTCGGGAGATGCGGTCAATCCGCTCAGTACGGGCGGAGCCGCCGGGCAAGGTGCAATGGGCGGTGCCATGGGCAATCAAATGATGATGCAGGCGTTTCGCCAGAGTCAGCAACAGGGACAGAATCAACAGCAGAACCAAGGCAAAAATGCCAAGACGCAACTTCGCGCGGCCTTCAAAGTCGGTTTTGAAACGCAGCCCGTCGTGTCCACCGCGTTCACTACCCGCCTGCAGACCCGGTTTGATAACCTACCGGCCCTGAAGGATAAGGGCTCGATAACGACGTCGATGGAGGGAGATGTTCTGGTGCTGCGGGGCCAGGTGGCGTCGGCTGCGGACCGGAAGTTGGCTGAGGATTTGCTTTCACTGGAGCCGGCAGTCTCCCAGGTGCGTAACGAGTTGGTGATTGTCCAATCGGCGTCTGTGAACCCGGCAACGACGAACCCTGCGAAGCCTGCGTCCGCTGGAGCGTTGGCCCCCGCGAGCGTGAGTCGGCCCGTGGAACGTTAAACGTTGGCGTTGAAATGGGGACCGTCGGCTGCGCCTGGTAGCCAGGCAACCCAACCATGTTCGGCGGCAGGATCCCAGCCGGCAGTGGATAAGTTGTATTCGGCGGTGTCAAAAGCTGTGGCGGTTGTTGCTGCATTCGCTCTTGGGTCAGCCGTTCCGCCATTCCGCGCGTGAGTTGAATTGCCGTCGTGCGGATGTTCTCCACGGGCGCAGGCTGCGTGACGTGCGTGTAATAGCTCTGCTGACCGATGACACCTGCGGCACCGGGCTGCGAGGTGCCGAGATCAACGGGGGCTTGATAGCTGACCGGCGCCACCCGGTGATCGATGATGATCGGTTGCACGCTGCTCTGTTGCGTTTGCGAATTAGCTGCGGGCGTGGTCGTGCCGGGGAGTACGTTCCGCGATTGCTCGGCCATCACCACCTGGCCACTGGTTGCCGTGAAGATCGGGAGCAAGCTGATTTCGAGTTGCTGCCCGCCAACCGCATCCCAGGGAATCCAAATGCTGTACGACGCGCCGAGTTCCGCGGGGCTGAAGTGCGTGCTGAGTTGTTCGCTCGTGAAGACAAACTTGCGATCCGGCTTGCGACCATCGACTTGCTGCACCGAATCGTTGTAAGCAAAGACCACGAGTTGCCCTTCGATCGGAATTGGCTCGTCCTTGTGATTGTAAAAATAGAGCCGCCCGCCGAAGCCGCGCGTGGCCGGCTTGCCGGGCGTGTTGTACATGGCGGGCGACCAGAGCGCCACAACTCGCGCGGGCGTTTGAAACAACGATTTCTTTTCTTTGGGATCGGGATTCCAGAGCTTGTGCCAAGACTTGCTCACGGACCAATCGGGCGTTTGGCAGCCCGTTGCGCTCGACATCACTGCCAGAGCCAGCACAAATAGCCGCCAGCGGGGAATGGTGTTCATTATCGTGCTCATCGTATTAGGATCACGAATTCAATAACTTCGCGATTGCAATCAGTTCGCGACCGCCGGCCTTGTGCCGGCGGGGCGATCACTGGCCAGCTACACTCGAATCGCAGCCAATTCCTTCGCTACCACGGGGCTTGTCCCCGTGGAGCGCTCACTGCGCAGCTACCCAGCCGATCAGTGAGGGCCCCATCGGCACAAGGCCGATGGTCGCCAGTTATACGTTTGATTTCCTGGTAGCTGACAAGTGAGCGCCCCACTGGGATAAACCCAGTGGTCGCGAGTAAGCGGAAGTCATCTCGTTCGCATTCCTTACCTGGCCAGCGGTGTGTAATTCGGATTCGGTCCTTGCGGCGCATACGCGGCTGGCGCAACCTGCCCCTGCGGCGGTGCCGGTGGCGCAGGCTGCTGCGGCGGGCCGTACTGCGATTGCGGACCATATTGCGGCGGCTGGTTCATTGGTTGAGGCGGCCCCTGGGGCACGGGCGGCAGCGCTTGCAACGGGCCCATCGGCCGCAGTGGCTGAAACGGGCCCGCGAGTGACGTCGGCTGTGGTTGCGGCTGCGGTTGCGGCGGTTGCTGGGCGGGCGTCGGTTCCGTTGGGAGACTGCGGCGGGTCGATTGGCCGGGTGTCGCAGGCGGAGCGGGCAGAAAGCTGGGCGAGCCGCTGGGCTGCATAAAGCTCGGCCCCATCGTGCCGGGCGTGACGTTTGGCATTCCGGACGGCATCCCGGGCAAATAGTTTGGATCTCCCGGCAATGGTGTTCGTCCCGCCGGGGAAGGCATGCCTGGCGGCAAAATCTCCGGCGCGATCAAGTTTTCCGGCGTGGGCGTTACATCCGGGAAAATCACCGACGTGTGAATGCCCGATTGAGCGGACGACGCGAACTGCTGCCCCTGTCCATGCACATTGGAAACATCCG
>JAYTUF010000448.1:0-6727 GCA_043744755.1 Anatilimnocola sp. | reverse complement strand
CCGTCGGCGTGATCTATATCGACACCTACACGCCGCCGGCCCAGGTGTTGATTCAGAAGAAGGTCAATCGATTCGCCGAGGAGCATCTCAAGCTGATGGTCGCCATCGGTCATCAGGCCGCGCTTGCCGTCGAAGATACTTCGTACTATTCCGCAATGGTGCAGGCCGAACGCTTGGCCGCCGTGGGCCAGACGATCGCCACCCTCTCGCACCACATCAAGAATATTCTGCAAGGCATCCGCGGCGGCAGTTACCTGATTGAAGAAGGCTTAAAGGTCGGCGAGAACGACGTGGTCCGCCGCGGCTGGCGGATCGTCGATAAAAACCAGGAGCGAATTTCCAACCTGGTAATGGACATGCTCACGTTCAGCAAAGAGCGCGAGCCTGATCTGCAGCGGGCCGACCTGAACGAGACCATCGCCGACGTGGTCGAGTTGATGACCACCCGCGCGCAAGAGGCTTGCGTGCAGTTGCACTTCAGCCCCGACAACAATGTGCCCTTGCTGCTCTTCGACGCCGACCTGATGCACCGGGCCGTGCTGAACATCGTGACCAACGCCATCGACGCCTGTGAAAAGCGCGAGGCCGCCCGCGTCACGCTCCAGATCAACTACCACCAGCTCGACAAGACGACCGACATCGTGGTCGAAGACAACGGCGAAGGGATCCCGCCCGAAGACCTGCAGAAAATCTTCTCCGTCTTCGAGTCCCGCAAAGGCGCCCGGGGCACAGGTCTCGGACTGCCCGTCAGTCAAAAGATCCTCCGCGAGCACGGCGGCGAAATCAACGTCGAAAGCACTCTGGGCGTCGGCAGCAAGTTCATCCTCGCCCTCCCCGCGAAGCTGGCCAGTCAGCCCGTGACGAGTGAGACGCTGAAGGGGTGAGTCGAGGGAGGGAGTGGGCGAGTGGGAGCGTGGTAGCCGTCGAAGGCAAGTCGACGAACTCCCTCTCCTCGGTACTCGCGGTACTCCGCGGATCGACGGGGAGAGGGTTGGGGTGAGGGGTTTGGGTTGCGCCGAACCTGTCCGGTCTGGCGAAATACAGGGCAGGTTTTTCGCCGCGCCCCCTCAGCGAAACAAGCGAACGGCGCACAGTCGTGGCGAAAAACCCGCCGAGTTTCTCGCCACCAGCCCCCGTTTGAGGGACGGTGTGCAGAGGTAGCCCGCCGCGAGGTCCAGCGGCAACCATAGCGGAGCAGTTTTCAGCAGGGCCGCGCAATTATTCGGACTGCCCTCCTCATCTTGCGGTGCTCGACACCATCGATTTGGGAGGGCGAGGCTCCTGCCGAGCCGTGGGGCGGAAAACATGTCATTTCGCGATTCCGGCTCCGCTGGAGCGTCGCCCTCCCAGGGATCCAGTATCCCGAAAGGACAACCTCCCGTGACAAAGTGCGTTGCCCTGCCCAAACAGTCCTTTCATTTGCAATTCCTTCCCTCATCCGGGATGATTCACGAAACCCTTCCTCTTGTGGAGCTTGCCATGAAACTTCCGCTTCCCTTCGCCTGCGTGTTGCTCGTGGCCCTGTCAACTTCGTTGGCCTCTCAGGCACAAGAGAAGAGACCGGCGGCACCCGCGGTCAAGCCCACGCATGCCGATGTGAGCTATGGCGAGCACGAGCGGCACAAGCTTGATCTGTATCTGGTCGAGTCGAAGACGCCGACGCCGCTGGTGCTGTACATCCACGGCGGCGGGTTCAAGGGTGGCGACAAGAATTCGATCAACGGGGGCGAGCTCCGCTCATTCCAGGCCGCAGGCTGGTCGGTCGCCGCACTCAACTATCGCTTCACCAACGTGGTCCCCGCGCCGGGGCAATACCTTGACTGCGGCCGGGCTTTGCAGTTCATCCGCCACAACGGGGCGAAGTGGAACATCAATTCGAAGCTCGTTGCCTCGACCGGTGGCTCGGCTGGTGCGGGGACTTCCCTCTGGCTGGCCTTTCACGACGACCTGGCCGACCCCAAGAGCGATGATCCGATTGCCCGCGAGTCAACCCGCTTGATCTGCACGGTGGTCTCCAACGGTCAATCGTCATACGATCCGCGGTTCGCTGAAAAGGCGGGCATCCCTCGGCCGAACTTCGAGCGTCACTCGTTCTTCGAGCCGTTCTACAACATCAAGCTGGCCGACGCCGATACGCCCGCAGCCTACAAGCGGTACGAAGTGGCGGCCCCCATCACTTATTTGACCAAAGACGATCCGCCGGCCCTCTTGAATTACAGCTATACCAATCCGGATGTGACTAGCACCAGCGACCTGGGCCTCGTCGTGCATCATCCTAAGCTGGGCATCGCCCTGAAGGAACAAATGGACAGGCTGGGCGTCGAGTGCATCGTCCAGTATCGCGCGGCTGAGGGAAACAAAATCGTGCGGCATGGCGGCGGCGACCCGGTCGCGACCGTTGATTTTATTCGCAAGCATTTTGAGGCAGCAGGGAAGGGGAAGTAGTCCGACTCAGTGATTCGCGTGGCCATGAGCGAGCCGCTTCCTCGCGACCACATGTACTGGGGCCCCTTCGGGCATCCGAACAATCACGCGAATATCTTGAAGGTCAATGACCTGATTAACTCGTTCGATTGGTTGAGCATTAAGAAGAATGAAGCCTATCCCGTGTTCACTAGCGCCTCGACGAATGATCCGTTACCGTGGCCTGATCAGCTGGGCGAAAAGAAGCCTGGGCAAGTCAATGCCTTCTTCCGCTGGAAGAATGTGAGCGACACGCCGGCTGCCGTCGAAATCGCGCTCTTCCTGACCAAGCCCGCGGACCTGAAAACCACGTTCACCATGCCGACCGAAGCCACCGCGGACGTCAGTCTGCGCCGCTTGCAGCAGTTGCGGATCGCGCCCGCTCAAAAAGTGAAGTGGTCCTTTGGCGCCGCCCATGGCGAGACCCAGGCAGATGCCACCGGCTGCGTCACGGTGCCGCGGCTGAAGATCACCGCGGAACCCACCACGTTGAGTCTGGGCTTATTAAAGTAAGGATTGACCGCACAGCGAAAGCTCACCGTTTCACAACCAACCGTTCGTTGATCTTTATTCCCTTCCGCACGATGCTGCCCTTCCCGTGCGGCAGGATGACTTCGAGATCGACGGCCTCGGCGGTTCCCAGGCCGAAATGAGCCACGGCTTCCTGACCGGAGCAGTAACCATAACCGGCGGCGATCTCGCGCGATCCCAGCAGCGCCGCCGGTTCACCCAGTTTGCCAGCTGAATAAACATTAACACGCGAGCCAATGCCCATGCGATTGACGCCGCCTGTCCCTTCCACCACGACGTCTAACCAGTTGCCGCCGGGCGTCGCGTTGCGGAGCAACAGCGAAGGGGACTCGATCCACCAATTGGCGAGGAACAGATCGAGTCTGCCGTCGCGATCGAAGTCTGCCGAGGGGGCGGCTGCCATGTAGATGATCTTCTTTTCCGCCAGAATCTTATCGAACAGCGCACCGGAGCGCCTCAGCGCTTTGTCTTCGGCAGTGGGAAAATCATTCACGGACCAGGCATCATCGCGAAAGCGGGGACCGCTTGAATCTTGGCTGCCGAGATTCTTGAAGATGACCGGGCAGGGCCGGCCATCCTGAAACTTCACGATGCTGGTGTAAATATCCGCCCAGCCATCGTTGTCGAAGTCCTGAATTTCGACATGCGGGGCCTTCATCTCCAGCGGTTGCAGCCCGGCCGCTGCGGAAATGTCTTCAAAGGTCGGAACGCCAGGTTTAGTGCCGCGCTGAAGATAGAGCCGCACCGGCGCGGGCTTGGTCCACGGGCTCTTGAAATGATTGCCAATGACGACATCGGGCAGGCCATCGCGGTTCACGTCCGCGATGGCAACGCCGGCTGGCGTATCATCCGCGCTGGCCGTTTGCCAGCGAAAGATTTCGCGCGAGCCGGGCGCATCGCGAAACTTGCCGCGGCCATCGTTGAGCAGCAAGCGATGCTCGCCGCCACCGTGCGTCAGGAAAATATCGGGCCAGCCGTCGAGGTTCACATCCGCCGCGGCGACCCCCAGGCCGCCCCAGCCGACCGGCAAGCCGGCCGCCTCGGAGACGTTTTCAAAGCGATAGTTGCCGAGATTCCGATAGAGGGCGGGGCCGGTCTTCACGTTGGAAGAATAGTATTGCTCGCAGGTAATGAGATCGAGCAGTCCGTCGCCATCGAAATCGAGCGCTGCCAGCCCTCGGCCCGCATAGCCAGTGGGACAAGCGCCGCTCGCCTGCGAGACATCCGTAAACTTGCCGCCACCTTCATTCTTGAACAGCAGGCTCGGGACGATGAGCAAACCCTCCTTGCCGTGGGCGCAGTGCGAGACGTACAGATCGAGCCGGCCGCTGTTCGTCAGATCCACGAACAGCGCCCCGCTGCCAATGCCGGAGGTTCGCAAGTGCTCTTGGTCGTCGAGCCGGAACTTCCCCTTTTCATTTCGCAGGAGCATGCCCGTCTTGGACCCCGCGTTATGAAAAGTGCCCACGAATAGATCGGGCCAACCGTCGCCATCCGCGTCGCCCCATGCCGCAGCATGACCGCGGATGCCAGCCACCGCCGGCAACAGGCCAGTCTTCTCGCCAACGTCTTCAAAGACGAACGGATAACCGGGCTTTGCAACAGGCGCTTGCCCGCCTACATCACTCGCGCCGATGGTGCTCAGAAGGAGACAGCCGGTTGCTGCAAAAGTGCTCGTCGATCGGAATGAGATTGTCATTAAGGCCTGCCTTCATTCGTTAATAGTGCCAGCCAGCCAGGTTCGATGTCCCGGTTCCCAACTCAAGGCATCCGCTCGGCTGCGGGAATGTGAATCACCGCCAGGCCGCAGCAGTCCCAGACCTTGCCACCGCGATTGACATTAAACGTCACGTATAGCTTATCGCCGGCGGGATCGACAGCGGTGCCGTAGGTCCCCTTTAACGTCAGCCCGTACTTTTTCTGATAAAAGGGCTCCAAGAAAGCAAGGACCTTTTTCCGTTTCGTTTTCAAGTCGAACTGCACTACCGGTGTGCCATCACGATCGGCGCTGCCGTGTGCGCCGGGGATGTAATACAGATATCTTCCCGTTGGATCGACATCCAAGCTGGCGATGTACGCTTGACTGCCGACCTCCGCTGAGCCGAACTTTTTGGCCTGCTCGGTCTTGGTATTGAATGACCACAGTTCCGGAGCGCTCGTCGAAGCTGGCTTTCAGACCGTCGAGTCCGACCGGCGCGGTTTAAAACAACAGCCACATCGAAACGGTCATGTAAATCACAATCCCCAGAATGTCGCTCAGGCCGGCGACAAAGGGATTGCTCATGAGCGCGGGATCGAGACCCAAATGCTTGAACAGCAGCGGCAACAGCGAGCCAGAAACGGCCCCGCAAGTGACCACCAGAACCAGCGTCAGCGGAATCACCAGTGGCCAATAGAACTGCTTGCCGGCATCGACATCATGGAACGTGAGAATTGTTGCGAGCAAGGCACCGAACGCGGCGAGTACTGTTCCCAGGATCAGCCCGACGCACAATTCGCGAACCACGACTCGCCGCCAATCTTTCACGGCTAGGCTGCCGGTGGTCATGGCGGTGATGATCAGCGTCGCCGATTGATTGCCGCTGTTACCGCCGCTGGACATAATCATCGGCACAAACATCATCAGCCAGGTCCATTTCTCCAGCTTGGCTTGATAGGTATCGAGCATGGTCGCGGTGAACGCCGCGGTGATGAACAGAATCGTGAGCCAAATGCCCCGCTTCCAGGCCAGCGTCCAGAGGTCGGTTTGCAGGTAGCCATCTTCGAGTGGGGCAATGCCGGCCATCTGTTGGGCATCGTCGGTCGCCTCTTGTCGCACGGCGTCGAGCACGTCGTCGTGCGTGATGATGCCGACCAGGCGGCGCTGATTATCGACGACGGGAATCGCCTGCAAGTCGTACCGCTCGACGAGCCGCGTCACCTCGTCGTTAGTCTGCAGCGCATTCACCACGATCATATCAGTCTCCATCAAATCGGAGACTTTCAGATCGGGTTTGCCCAGCGACGACACCAGTTGCCGGGCAGACACCACGCCGCGGAGATGCAACTCGTGATCGACAACATAGATGTAATAAATGGTCTCGACATGCTCCGCTTCCCGGCTGAGCGCGACCAGGGCATCGCGGACCGAGAGTTCCTCCTCGATCATGGCCATTTCGGTGGTCATCATCGCGCCGGCGGAGTTATCGGGATAAGCCCGCAGCCGCAGAATTTCGCGGCGCTCGTCGGCCGGCAACAGGGGGAGCAGCTCTTCGACGACCTCTTCGCGGACGTCGTGCAGCAAGTCCACGCGGTCGTCGGCGGGCAGATCAGCCAGCAGTTCGGCGACCTCGGCGCGGTCTTGCGATTCGATGACTTCAATCTGCCGATCGTGCGTGAAGTACAAGAAGATGTCTTCGCGCAGCTTCAGCTCGGCATACTGCACCACCTGCCAGGCTTCGGCGGGGGTCAGCCCTTCCATGTACTCGGCCAAGCGAGCCGGGTTGAGCGCGGTGCAGAATTCTTGCAGATCGTGCGAGTTGCGCTCGGCGAGCATCTCGCGCAGTTCGGGCAGAAACAGGGTGTTGACCATAGCCGAACTGCTGGGGCGAAGCGGCGAGACGTACTGGCTCGATGAATTGCCTGAAGTATCCGCCCCCAATGGATTTCTGTCAAAGCGGGTGGCGTTACGGGGAGGGCGAGGCTCCTGCACTGGGAGGGCGAGGCTCCTGCACTGGGAGGGCGAGGCTCCTGC